>JAICJW010000039.1 GCA_025928215.1 Chloroflexia bacterium
CCGCAATACGGACGGCACTTACCCCGTCGCTTCTTCGCTGCTCGCCGATTATCGCTATGACCACATCTACAATGGCCCCGGCGCGATGATCTTCGCCCACCACGGCACCTGATCCGGCTCGTACCCCTCCCGTACTGCTCGCTTGCTATGACCTGTTCGATGGCTTGGGCAGCGTGGTGGGGCTGGTGGACACGAGTGTGAACGTGGTGGCGCGGTATGGGTACGACCCGCATAGGCAGACGAGCATCGGAGAGCGATCGAGCGCGGTCACGGCACGGTCACGGCAAGGTGCATGAAGGTGATCTCGCTGCTCGCCTGTCTGCCACCGGCGGCGAGCAGGCCGAATGCGCCCGGCGCGCCACGCTCCATGACGGTGACGCGCGTCAGCAGGTGGCCGTTGAGACTGAAGGCGTACGTGCCGCCCGTCGCCTCGACATGCAGCGCGTTCGTGCCGCCCGGCACGATTGCCGCGCTCGGCTGCCAGCCGCCCGTGAGCGAGCGCGTGCTGCCCTCCACCTTCGCCAGCACATTGAAGGCGCCATCGTTGGCGACAACAAAAAGGAGCGCGTTCCGCTCATCCACCCGTCGCACGACGAGGCCCATCATCGCGTCGTCCGCGCCGCCGGTCGTGCGCGCCTGCACGTCGTAGATGGCATCCCCGGCCGGAAGCGGCGTCGGGTAGGGGAAGAGAGCGAGCGTGCTGGCATCCGCCGTTACCCGGTACGCTCCGCCGACATATCCCTGCGGCGGTAAGCCGGTCGTGGGGGCGGTGAAATCGTCGGTGAAGCGCAGGCTGGCGCGCGGCGAACCGGCGGTCGGCACAGCGGCCTGTGCCGTGACTGGCGGTGCGGCGCTGCCCGGCGGCGCGCCGAGGTTGAGCCGCCCGCTGCCGGTGCTGTTCGCATCCCGCGGCGTGCCCGCGTGCTGGGTGAGGAAGGCGAGGATCGCGTCGGGCGTTGCATCCGGCGTGATCTGCTTATAGAGCGCTGCCGCGCCGCCGACGTGGGGCGCCGCCGCGCTCGTGCCGAGGAAGGTTTCCATGCCAACCGACGCGTACGCGCCATTCGTCACGCGATCCGGCGCGCCGAGCTCCGGCTTCGCGCGCCCGTCCATCGTCGGGCCGTGCGACGAGAAAGGTTCCACACGCTCCGTGTGGACATCAATCGCGGCGACGGTGACCGCGCCGCGCGCGTCCCCCGGCACGGTGAGGCTCTCCGCCGCCGTCGTCTGCTCCGCGATCCCGCCCCGGATAATCAGGCTCATCGGCAGGTCGGGATCGCGCGGGTTCACTTTCCTGATTTTCAGTGTGTACGCGCCCGCCGGGAGTGTGCCCATGATGTGCTCGACGGGCCGCTTCCCCGTGCGCGCCTGGTCGGTGTCGCTTCGTGCCGCCTCCTGCCCTGCGCTGTTGTACAGGTAGAGGTCGTAATTGACGTGTGGTCGCTGCCAGTCGTCCCAGTTGAGAAAGATCTCGAACGGGCCGCCCGTCATCTGCACGGTCATACCGTTCTTCGTTTTGCCGCCGGTGAAGTCGTGGAAGCCGTCATTGTCCGTGTCGGTGAAGATCGCGCCGTAGTGCTTGTCGGCGAAGTTGCCGGCGGATTTGACAACAAAGACGCCCGCCGCCTTCGCGCTGTCCACCGCCCGCGCCAGTTCGCTCGATCCATCCGTCGGATAGTCGCCATAGAAGCCGAGCGAGGTCGTGATGATCGAGACGTGGGCGGCGCCGGTCAGCCACTGCATCGCGGCGAGGAAGCTGCCCGGCGTATCGGTGGCGGCGAGAAAGAGGGCGGCATCCGGTGCCATCTCGTGGACAATCTCGGCGCAGGCCGTCCCGTGGATCGTGTCGGCGGTCGCGGGGCGATCCTCGATCAGGCCGTCTTCCCGGAAGGAGCGCGCCGTCACCGTCGCGCCGCCGAGCGCCCGCGCATAGTCGAGAAACCCCGTGTCAATGATGCCGACCCGGACGCCCTTGCCGGTGATCCCTGCCGCCTGCCAGCCGTCCGCGTCCGTCGCATGCACACCCTCGCTCATCGCACCTGTGACGAGCAAGGGCGGATTGGCCGTCGGCGCGCGGGGCGTCGCGGTCGGGGCAGCGCCCGCGTTACAGGCGGCACACAGCAGTGTCAGAAGCAGAAACCATCGGAGTCGGCGTGCACCGCCGCGCCCGTGCCCTCGCCCTCCCCGCTGCCTCACGCTCCAAACCTTCTTCATCGCGGTGTCGCTCCTACCAGAGAAACGTCACGCTATTGGAGACGGTTTTTCGGCGTCGTCATCCCGCGCGGTCTCACATGCGTTCAAGAACTCGTCCGCCCACAGTCGCGATGTACTCACATCATCGTCGGCAGCAGGTTCGGTACGGCGATCACCAGCGCTCCATACACGATCAGCGCCGCGGCCGCGATGCGACTGATTCGCAGACCGATGGGCAACGACTTCTCGGCGAAGATGAGCAGCGTAATCACCACCATGATCGCGATATTCATCATGCCCAGGGGGAAGAGGATCGCGAAGAGGAGCCAGCAGCAACCCAGGCAGAAGATGCCATGCGTGAGTCCCATACGGATCGCGCCGCGATGGCCATCGCGCCACGATCCGAGCACGAACTGAAACGGCGTCCGGCAGCGCGCCAGGCAGGCGTGCTTGAGCGGCGAGAGTTGATACAGCCCCGCTACCACCAGCAGGCCGCCACCGATCCGCGCGCCATGGCCCATTAGCCAGGGTGACCGACCCGCGAGACGGTCGGCGCCGAGGGCGAGGGCGTACGCAAGGAAACCGGCCAGCGACCAGACGACGAGATAGGCGCCGACGAAGAGCCAGGTTGGCACGAGCGGCTGGCCGCGCTGCTGTTTGCCGCGTTGTACCGCCGCGAAGGCGAGGATCATCGGGGTCGCTGTCGGGAACATCATCGCGACCATCATGGCGACCCAGATGGCGAGGAAGAGCGGGGCTGCCATCCCCATCGTCAGGCTGCCCGCGTGCATCATCGTGGTATCCCGCATCGCGACCGACTGCCAGATGACGACACCCCAGGCGGCAGCGGCCAGGATCAGCAAGATGCCCACGATGAGATTGCGCTCTCGCGGCAACGGATAGGCAGTCCCGGTCGCCATCGGTCCCCTCCTGGGCGTGCCGTGATGATACGGACAACTATGCGGCGTTCGACCAACGGATCGGCGCGTAGTGGCCATTTTTTCCCGAGTTGTCCCAGTGCATGCCATAGTCCGCCCAGGTATTCCCCTCGTCGCCTGAGGCCATCGCGATGTTCGGGGCGAACGGATGGGCATTGGAGGCCCAGATTTCGGCATCAGGCACCAGCGCCGGGGCGGCATGCACCCCCATGTGCAGGATGTTCGGGATCTCGATGGCGCGCTGTTTGCCCTCTTTGTGCCAGGTGAGCGGCACGGTTTTCACACCGAGCACCGTGGAGATGAGGGGGGCCAGGTTCGCGACCGGGCCACCCGCCGCGCCGGTGAAGATCGCCTGCAGCGCCGCGCGTTGCCGCTCATCGGCCCGCTCGTCGAGATACAACGCGACCGACCAGTCCCCCGCGCCCATCGCGCCGGGGGTGCGGGCGATCAGGGCGGCGTTCAAGCCATCGAGCGACACCTCGTCCGCGCGCCCCCGCTCGACATGGAACCCGAAGGCGACCTCGCACGCGCCTTGCGTCGGCTGAGAGGTCAGGGAAGGGGCGGTGGAGAAGAGGCACGGGCAGACGACATCGCAGTTGCAACTCTCGAAGTAATCGCCCTCGATCTGCCAATGGCCCGGGGTCTGGCTTGCACTCATGAGTTTCCTCCTCTTGGGATACTCCGCAGCGGATACGAATGGGGATGCGGTGCAGCAAGTACCGATACTATAACCCTGTCAGCCGAGATCATGCAAATGGCTGACGTCTGATATCCGTGCCTAACCGCGTGCAATACGACAGGAAACAGGATGGTGGTGGGAAATCGCGTTTTGCACGGACGTTCGCTGCGTTGCCTTGACGCCCATCATGCGCCGCCGCTATCGTCATTGCGTGTTCGTTGGCGTGGACTGATGGGGGGAGTGATGCGGCGCATCCTGATGACCGCAGCGGGGGTAATCTTCTTCGACACGCTTCTCTACGGCATCCTCATCCCGCTCGTGCCCGTCTACGCGACGCAGCTCGCGGTCTCCAAGGGGGCAATCGGGGCGATCTTCGCGATCTATGGCATCCCACTGATCCTCCTCTCCGCCCCATTCGGCATCCTCGCCGATCGTGTGGGGCGCGTGCGGGTGCTGCGCGGAGCGATGCTCCTGCTCGCGGTCGCGACGGGCGTCTTCGCGCTCGCCACACATTTTGGCAATGTGCCATTGCTGGTCAGCGCGCGGCTCGTACAGGGAACGGCGGCCGCCGCGACGTGGGCAACCGCCCTGGCGATGGTCGCCGACGTCGGGCGGGAGGACGGCACGGTCGCGCAGAAAATGGTCTGGGTGAATATCTCCGCGTCGGCGGGGACGATCGCGGGGCCGTTTCTCGGCGGCGTGCTGGCCGGGGTCGTTGGTCCGGCGGGGGTCTTCATCATCGGTGGGGCCGGAGCGATCGTTCTCGCCGCTCTGATCGCACCGCTCGCATCTCCCCTCTCCACGGCGGCAGGAGCGAGCCGGAATGGGGAGCGTGACGCGCCATCGAACCCCCTCATCGGTGCGGTCGCGCTGATCCAGCGCAGTCGGGGGCTTGCCCTCGTCCTCGTGCTGACGCTCCTCAATGGCATGCTCCTCGGCCTCAATGAGATCATCACGCCCTTCCATCTGCGGGTGGCGTACGGCGCGTCGTCGCGGGTGATTGGCCTCTCGTTCGCCGCCCTCTTCATCGGCTCGAATGTCGCGCAGCCCTTCGTCGCCCGCTGGTCGGACCGCATTGGCCGGTTGCGCCCGATGCTGATTGGCAGCGCGAGCGGTGTGGTGGTCGTCGCGCTGCTCGTCCTGCCCGCGCCGCTCGCGCTCTTTCTCGCCCTCTTCGGGGTGGTCTGGGTAACAGGGGCGATCTTCTTCACGCCGGTCTTACCGCTCGTCACGGAGATGGCGCGTGGCGAGCAGACGGGGATGCTCGTCGGCACCGCCAACACGATCTGGTCGCTCGGCTACCTGATCGGCCCCGCGATCGGTGGCATCGCGGCGGGCACGTTCGGTCGGTATGCGTATCTGACATCGGCGGTGGCGAACGCGCTCGGCCTGCTCATCGTGCTCTCCCTCTGGGGCGGTTATCCGGCGGGTCGTGTCCGCCCCGTGCCGGAAGCGAATATGCCCGCTCGTTCTGATGACCAACCCCCCGCACTCGCGCGCCGCTCATGCTCCGGCGCGGATGAACATGTGACGGTGCGCCCTTAAATCTCTTCCCGCAATGCCTGGTTGGCCGGTGCGCGGTATCATGCGCGCAGGCGACATGATGACGGGAGGACGCGATGCGGTGGCTGGCGGGAATGCTCAATCGGGTGGCGTGGCGCGTCTGGCGCGGCTATCTGCTCGGCGTACTTGGCATCGCACTCGTGACGGTGATCGCCGTCACGAGCCGCTCCCACCTCACCGCCGCCACCACCGCGCTCAGTTATCTCGTCATCGTCCTCGCCTGTGCCACGCTCGGTGGATTGGGGCCGGGCATCTTCACGTCGGTCGTCGGCTTTCTCACGTTCAACTTCTTCTTCCTGCCGCCCTTTTACTCCTTCACCGTCGGGGCGCTGCAGGACACCGTTGCCCTCTTCGTCTTCCTGATCGTCGCCGGAGTGGCGAGCGAACTGGTCAGCCGCTTGCAGGAGCGGGAGCGGGAGGCGCGGCGGCGGGCGATCGAGTCGGAAACCCTCTCGCGCCTCAGTATGGAACTAATCGCCGATGTCACGCTCGATACCGTCCTCGCCACCGTTGTCGAACAGGTGACGCGCGTTTTCGGCCTGGAATCCGCCGCCGTTCTGCTCCCCGATCAGCGCGGCACATTGCGCGTGCGGCTCGCCTATCCCGCCAGCGCGTCCGGCGCGTATGTGCGGGATCGCGAGCATGCCGCCGTCGCCGCGCATGTCTTCATGACAGGCATCCCAGCGGGTTTCGGCAGCCCGCACCGCATCTACCGACCGCATGGGCCGGAGCATGGCGGCGACGCAATGCCGACGCGTGGCCGCCGTATCCTCTATGTCCCGGTGCGCGCGGCATCGGGAGCAGTCGGCGTGATGGGTGTCGCCGCCCTCCGTGCCGCCGACTATTCCAGCGACGAACGACGCCTGCTGACGACCTTCGCGAATCAGGCCGCGCTTGCCATTGACCGTGCCCGCTTGATCGAGGAGGCGACGCGCGCGGCGGCGCTCGAAGAGGCGGACCGCCTCAAATCTGCCCTGCTCGCCGCTGTCTCGCACGACCTGCGCACGCCGCTCGCCTCCATTAAGGCGTCCGCGACGAGCCTGCTGCAAGAGGAGATCGCCTGGGATGCCGCGACACGGCGCGAGTTCCTGACCGCGATAGACGCGGAGACGGATCGCCTCACCCGGCTCGTCGCCAATCTGCTCGATCTGACGCGCATTCAGGGCGGCGCGCTCAAGCCGGAAAAGGAGTGGAATGAGGTCGGTGAGGTGATTGCCAGTGTCACGGATCGCCTCGCACCGCTCCTTCAGCGCCACCCCCTCCGCGTAACGGTCGCGTCTGACCTGCCACCCGTCGCGTTCGATTTTGTGGAGATCGCGCAGGTGCTCGCCAACTTAATCGAGAACGGTGCGAAGTACAGCGATCCCGACACGGAGATCGCGATCACGGCGCATCGTGACGGGCAGCACGTCCGCGTCACGGTGACGGATCACGGCTTCGGCATCCCGCCGGAGGATCTGCCGCACATCTTCGACACTTTTTACCGCGTGCCGCGCGCGGGGCGGGCGCGGCGGATCGGCGGCGCTGGGCTTGGCCTCGCCATCTGCAAGGGGGTTGTCGAGGCGCACGGCGGTTCCATCGCGGTTGCGTCGGTCGTTGGGCAAGGCACGGCCTTCACCTTCACATTGCCTGTCACGCCCGCGCCTGTCACTCCTGAACGCGCATCGCTCGCGATGGGGGATGCCCGCGCATGAGTACGCCACCGATCCGCGTCCTCGTCGTGGATGACGAGCCCCAAATCCTCCGCGCCCTGCGTGCTGCCCTCCGAGGACACGGCTACGATGTCCAGACTGCTGCCGATGGTGAGGAGGCGCTCGATCTACTCGCCCTCCATCCCCCAGATGTCGTTATCCTCGATCTTGTCATGCCGGGAAAGAGCGGCTTCGATGTCGTGCGGGAAGTGCGCGCCTGGTCAACGCCCACGTCGCGGATGCCTGCGATCATCGTCCTTTCGGCGCGCGGTGAGGAGCGGGACAAAGTGACCGCCCTGGACCTCGGCGCGGACGACTATCTCACGAAGCCTTTTGGCATGAACGAACTGCTCGCCCGCATCCGTGTCGCCCTCCGCCACCGACCCGAGCAGACGACGACCAATCCGGTGATCCGCGCGGGGGCGGTCGTTATTGATCTTGAACGGCGCGTCATTACCCGCGATGGCGCGGTGGTCCATGTGACGCCGACCGAGTGGCAACTGCTCGTCGAGTTGGCGCGCGCGGCGGGCAAGGTGCTGACGCAGCGGATGCTCCTCCAGCGCGTCTGGGGGCCGGAATACGGCGATGAAGCGCAGTACCTCCGCGTCTACATCAATCAGCTCCGCCGCAAACTGGAAGCCGACCCTGCCCGCCCGCGTATCCTCATTACCGAACCCGGTGTGGGCTACCGCTTCATCGGGGATGAGCAAATGAATGCTGAGGGGTGAGATGGCTGCTTGCTGCCTTCTCTTTATAGAACGCTTACCCTGAACGCTCCCATCTTTACGTTGCCTTGATACGCCTCGCCCTATACTCCGCGTGAAGGCTGGTCTGATGCCTTGATCGGAGCGCGAGCAGATGCACCTGTTTGTTCCCTTTGATGATTCCGAACTCGCACGCATCGCGCTCGCCGATGCGTGCCGGACGCTGACGCCGCTCGATCACCTGACGGTGATGGCAGCGATCATCGTTCCCGCCTCCCTGGAGATGGGGGTATCGGCGGGCGAAATCTGGAAACAGACCTGTCGCGCCGAAATCCGGCTCACTCATGCGCGGGAGTGTGCGGAGCATGACGCGCATTTCGGTGGCGGGCTGCGTTGCGTGCGGGTGCAGGCGCGGACAGCCGTCGGGGCGATCATCGCCGGAGCAATGCACTACGAGGCCGACATTATCGTCCTCGCGCGGCATGCGGGCGTGCGTGGATGTCTCGCATCATGCTTCGGGCCACTTCCGACTATCGTGCGACGTGCGCCCTGTACGGTCCGTGTGCTGTATGGAGGCGCCTCTTCGGATCATTGCGGGGTAGTGGATGCGACGGGAAACGACGGTCGGGTCTCCGGTATCAACCAATGTGCTGTGCCGCGTGGCACAGCTGTATGGAGGAATCACTGCGCATGCCAGTGAATAAGCCGGAGGAGTCACCCACAGCCGGTGTACTCAGCAACGAATCCATAAAGGAAATGCACGAATCTGTTGACGTGATCGCGGAAGTTGAGCAGGCTCCACGAGATGGCGCGCGTTCTCTCATGAGGCGGCGCGCGATCATGCCCGATATTGACTGGTGGGAGGAGCGTCGAGGAACGCTCCCCGGTAACCGATACGTCCGTGTGCTGCGCGCGGCAGACCGGGGGTTTACGGAAGTTGGCCCCTCGACGTTGCGTGCGGGCGAAGGCGCCACGGCTCCCCGGACGGGCATCGGGCGGGTGATGACCGGCCTCAAGCGCGCCCTGATCGGCCGCCCGATCGCTAGCGAGCATGCCATCCACGAGCGATTGACGAAGGCCAAGGCACTCGCCGTCCTCTCGTCCGACGCGCTCTCCTCGGTGGCATACGCGACGGAGGAGACGCTGACGATTCTCGTGCTTGCCGGCGCGGCCGCCCTGCGATTTACGCTGCCTATCTCGATCGCGATTGTCGTTTTGCTCGCCATCGTCGCCATCTCCTACCGGCAGACGATTTACGCGTACCCGAATGGGGGCGGCTCGTATATTGTTGCCAAAGAGAACCTCGGCATGCTGCCGGGGCTCATCGCGGCAGGATCGCTGCTGATTGACTATGTGCTGACGGTCTCGGTGAGCGTCTCGGCGGGCGTTCTTGCGGTCGTTTCCGCGTTTCCCGCCACCGCCGCGTATACCGTCCCGATGGGCGTCCTCTTCATTCTTCTCATCATGCTCGGCAACCTGCGCGGCGTGCGAGAGAGTGGCACGATCTTCGCCATCCCGACGTACATCTTCGTCGTCGGCATGCTGGCGCTCATCGCCATTGGGCTGGTGCGCGTGCTCACCGGCGATCCGGCGGCGACCTCGACCCCGCGCGACGCACTCCACGCGACGGAAGGCATTGGCATCTTCCTCGTCCTGCGTGCCTTCACCTCCGGCTGCACGGCGCTGACGGGTGTGGAGGCGATCTCGAATGGCATCCCCGCCTTCAAGAAGCCGGAATCGAAAAATGCCGCGACCACGCTCATCGTGATGGTCACGCTGTTAGGCACGATGTTCATGGGCATCTCGTTCCTCGCGCACCACTATGGTATCACCCCGCGCGACAACGAATCCGTCATCTCGCAGATCGCGGAGCACGTCTTCGGCGGCCGGAACGCGGCCTATTTCGTCATCCAACTCGCCACGACGCTGATCCTCGTCCTCGCGGCGAACACGAGCTACGCGGATTTCCCGCGTCTCGGCTCGATCCTCGCGCGGGACGGCTTTCTTCCCCGGCAATTCCAATTTCGGGGCGACCGCCTTGCCTTCACGACCGGCATCGTTGTTCTCACCGTCCTCTCCAGCCTCTTGTATATCCTCTTCGCCGGTCAGACGGACCGGCTGATCCCCCTCTACGCGGTCGGCGTCTTCATCTCCTTTACCCTGTCACAGGCGGGGATGGTGCGCCACTGGCTGCGCGCGCCGGGTAACCATCGGCGGAATATGGCCGTCAATGGGACCGGCGCGGTCGCGACGGGGATCGTGGCGATGTTGTTCGCCTACACGAAATTCCTCTATGGTGCGTGGCTGGTTATCATTATCATCCCAATAATTGTGCTCCTCTGCCTGGGTGTCGCCCGCCATTATCGCTCCGTTGCGGGGCAGGTGCGCCTGCCGGACGACGGCCCATCCATGCCACGGGCTGTCGAGCAGGTTGTCGTCGTGCCGATTGCGCAGATGGATAAAGTGAGTCTCAATGCGCTCGTCTATGCCCGCGCGCTCTCTGCGAATGTTGTGGCGGTCCATGTGACGGATGACGCAGAGGAAGCGGCGCAGTTGCAGGAGCAATGGACGCGCTGGGGCGAAGGTATCAACCTCGTCATCTTAGAGTCGCCTTATCGCTCGCTCACCGGGCCGCTCCTTTCGTACATTGACCTCGTGCAGCGCAAGCGTCCCAAGGCGATTGTGACGGTGCTGGTACCGGAATACGTCCCCCTTCATTGGTGGGAGCAAACCCTCCACTCGCAGACCGCCTTGCGTCTCAAAGCGGCCCTCCTGTTCCGCCCGAACACCGTCGTCACCAGCGTGCCGTATCACAGCAAGAACTGAGGCATGAGAGCGTTCAACGCTTCGATGGTCCGCGATGTGGATAGTCCAGGGTACATATCGCGCGTCCCGGAAATGCTCAGCCCACCCGACCGATTCCCCGATGGGAATCGGTCGGGGGTTCGTTGGCGCATGCGAGCCCGTAGGGACGAGGGGAAAAAGGTCAAACGGTTCCACGCTCATTGCTCGGCTGCGCGACGCCTGCGGTCCAATAGACGCTGCCTTCCCACGTCTGTTCGGGATCGAGCATCAGGGGCCAGCGGGCGATGAGGCTGGTACCTTGATAGACGCGCTCGAAGCCGCCCTCGGAGTTGGAAACGGTTTCGATGGGCAGTTTCCAGAGGTCGGCGGGTGGGTTCAGCATCAGGGACAGGTTGACATCGAGATACGTATTGCCGAGATGGAGTTCGGCGGCCTTCTGCCACGATTCGGGCGTGTCGTGGTAGGTCGTCAGCGCGGGATGGTCCGGCAGCCAGGTATAACACTGATCGTTATGCCCGCCGCCTTGCAGATTGACATTCCACTCGGAGGCGAAGATGAGCGCCACCGGCCACGGCCCGCGATTCGTGACGCGGTAATGGCAGGTGAAGGCGGCGCCAATCGTCTGCACCATATAGGTCTTCTCAATCGTCAGAGACGACGCGCCGCCGTCCGGCCAGATAATTTGTCCGTCCCGACGGAGTGTGAATTTCCAGGTGCGCGCCTGCTCATCCCCCGCGGGGGCGAAGGAGGCGGTCGCCTCGTCAATCGGGTCGAGCATCCAGGCGCTGCGCGCGAAATCGCCCCGGTCGGTATAGTGCCCGAAGCGGAAATCATCCGGCCCGACCTCGGCATCCAGCAGATGCTCAATACCGCCGCCCCGGTCGTAGGTATCGTAGGTAAGGTAATCCTCCAACCCCGCCTCGCGGAAGCGGACAACGCCGTGAATGTTCGCGGGTTCGTTCCCTGCCTCGGCCTGCGCGTTCGCATCCGCCGCTGTTGGTTCCGCGCCCTCCGCAGGCGCTGGATCGCGATATGCTTCATGCGCGTGCATGCGAACCGTCTCGTGGTATGCCTCCGGGCGGCGAGCGAGCGTGTCGAGCGCGTTGACAGCGGCGCGACGGATGTCCCACTGCTGGAGCATGCCTCCCTCGCCGGGATCAAGCAGCAGATTTTGATGCTGGCCGGTCAGCAGCAACTCGGGCGCGCCGTCCGCGTCGAGGTCGCGCACCTCGTACTGAAACCAGTCCATCGCATCCGGGTGAAGGATCGCATCGGCGGCGTTTTCGGCGAGCAGGAGGCGGTGCGTCGTCTCGGCGCGCATGTGGTTCATGTAGATGCCGCCGAAGACGCCATGCCAATAGGAGTCGTTGTTCTGCCCGCGATAGAGTTCGAGCAGCCCGCCATCCCCCGCGCCGCCTGCCGCCCGCGCCGCGTGGACTTTCGCGTGCGTGCGGAGCATTCGCTTATGCAGGCGGTTAATCTCCGGATACTTCGTCATGAAGGAGCGCCAGAAGCCGCCGCGCATCCAGCGGGCCACGTCAGGCCGCGCCGCCTCCATCTCGTGCCGTACCTGCTCGAATTGCGCGGCGGCATGGGCAGGCAATACCCACTCGCTCATCTCGACGTACGACGCGGTCGGCAGGTAGATGCGGCCGATTGCCGGATAATTGCGGCGATAGTCGCCGAGTGGCATCGTCAGGAGCCAGTCGCGGTTCTCCTCCAGCGCGGTGAAGAGGCGATCCATGTAGCCACGCGCCCAGACATGCTCATACGTGCTCGGCCACGCGCCGAACTTCTCGCCGTCATCGCCCATCACCGCGATCGGCAACTGCCCTGTGGGGGGGCGCGCCGCCAGCCCACGCAGGAAGTCAATCGTCTCCTCGACGGGTCGCCACGGCACGGTATAGCGGAGTGAATAGAGCGAGGGAAAGACGCCGATTGGTCGCCCGTCGTCCTCGGTCAGGTAATAGCCATAGAGGTCGTCCGGGCTGACACCGGAGGCGAGGAGGTGCGTGTCGTCCACAATCGTCCACTGCATGCCGGCGTCCACGAGCGAATGGGGTAGCCCCGGCTCCCAGACGCGCTCTGCCAGCCACATGCCGGTCGGCGTCGTCCCGAACGTCTCCTGCACGGCATCGGCGAGCGCGCGGATCTGCCCGACGCGGTCCACCTCCGGCAGCACGGCAAGCACCGGCTCGTAGAAGCCGCCGCCGACGACTTCCACTTGCCCCCGCTCGGCAAGCGCGCGGATGCGGTCGAGCAGATCGGGATGGGTGACACGCAACCAGTCAAGGAGCGAGCCGGTAT
The DNA here is from genome assembly GCA_025928215.1 of Chloroflexia bacterium. GTDB lineage: Bacteria > Chloroflexota > Chloroflexia > Thermomicrobiales > JALYUS01 > JALYUS01. The sequence continues at coordinate 12,881 of JAICJW010000039.1, forward strand.
AGTGGAGGCCGACGCGTACGCCCGGGTGCCGTTCGAGCGCGGCAACCATCGGCTCATATGCCTTCGCATAGTGTTCCTCATTGACCCAGCCGAAGTTGCCGATTGGCTGGTGATTATGGAAAACAAGCCCGAGCACAACCTGGCCCATATCTGCTCCTTACACGGTTGGTGGGATACATCGTTGCCGCCGAACGCGACATCCTCCCATGTCCGTGGCGCATCCACCGTGCCACGACAGATCGCAAGTATCGGTTCGCCACCGGTGATTGTCCAACGCCGTATCATTCGACACACGAACTACTGATGGTGGGCCGACAAGACCTTGCCACCGCCATAGCCGGACATGATCGCCAAGCACTCATCTGACGGCACGACAAACGCCCCGAAGATATAACGGGCATGCTCGCCTTCGTGCGGTACACAATTGAAGAAGCAGAGAAGAATTCTGGTGGCGTCGGGCTTGAGAGCCGGTTTCAGAACCTCATCCCCTGATCCCTCTCACTGCCCAGTGGGCACCTGCGATGGTGAGGGGGGCCAGCAGGTTGAAATAGACCTAAGTCCCGCCGCCATCATTGTATGAGATCATGGCATCAAGCATCCCGCGCGGCGGCAAGCGCATGTTTCTGGACGATAGCGCGAGCGACGCGGAGGGAGGCGGCATCTACCATCTTGCCATCCACGGTGATCGCGCCCGTACCGGCACGCATCGCCTCTTCATAGGCATCCAGCACCCGCTGTGCCCACGTCACTTGCGATGCGGGCAGCGAGAAGACGCGGTTCAGGGTCTCAATCTGGCTCGGATGGATCGCCCATTTGCCGTCGAAGCCCATCACGCGACCAATCTCACACGCTTTCTCGAACCCCTCCATATCGCGGAAGGCGCCGTACGGCCCATCCATGCACCGCTTCCCGTACGCTCGCGCCGCGACGACCACGGCCTGCATAATCGCGTGCCAGCGATGGCCCGGATAGAGGGCGTCGTTCTCGTCCGGCACGCCGATCACGTCCATTGGCATCTGCACAGAGGCCGCATAATCTCCCGGCCCGTAGATGATCGTCTCCACCCGCGCCGAGCAGGCGGCGATCGCATTGACATTGATGCAGCCGAGCGCCGTCTCGATCTGCGCTTCGATGCCGATGCGGTTGGCAAATCCCTTCGCCATCTCGATCTGCGTCAGCAGCGTCTCCACGACATAGACATCCTCCGGGCGGTCCACCTTCGGCAGCATGACGAGATCGAGATGGTCGCCCGCCGCCTCAACGACCTCGATCAGATCGCGATAGGCGAAGGGCGTGTCAAGCGCGTTCATGCGGAAGAGGCGCAGACTGGGGCCGAAGTCGAGATGCAGGAGCGCGTGGATGACATTGGCGCGGCTCGCCGCCTTCTCGCTCGGCGCGACGGCGTCCTCCAGATCAATGCAGACGGCATCGGCGGCGGATGCGGCCGCCTTCGCGATCATCTGCGGATTCGATGCCGGCACGAGCAACACCGAGCGCTCCAGCCGGTCTGACGGATCAGACACGATATGAGACTCCTTCTAACCGCAGAGACGCAGAGGGCGCAGAGAAAGAGAAGAGAAAGAGGAAATCAATTCCTTCTTTCCCTCTCTGCGTTCTCTCCGTCTCCGCGGTTCAATCATCGTTCCCCTCCTCGCGCGGGCCGAGGCGGGGGATGACGGGGGCCATGCCGCGTTTGTAGACCATCACCGTCCGGTTGAAGGTGATGACGACGGTGCCGTTTTGGTTGTAGCCCGTCGTTTTGACGGTCACGATGCCGACGTTCGGGCGGGAATGCGATTCACGTGTCGCAAGCACCTCGGACTGGGAATAGATCGTGTCTCCCTCGAAGACGGGGTTCGGTAGCCGTACTTCATCCCAGCCGAGATTCGCCAGCACATTCTGCGAGATGTCCGTCACGCTCTGGCCGGTGACGAGCGCAAGCGTGAAGGTCGAGTCCACGAGCGGCTTGCCGAACTCCGTCTGCGCGGCGTAGTGATGATCGAAGTGGATCGGCGCGGTATTCTGCGTGAGCAAGGTGAACCAGATATTATCCGTCGTCGTCACCGTCCGGCCGAGCGGATGCTGATAGAGATCACCGACCGCGAAGTCCTCGAAGAACCGGCCCTGCCATCCTGCTTTGATCGCCACGGGCATCCGTCCCCTACATCCCTTCGATCAGAAAAAGCGTGCTATTCGAGGTCGCCTGCCGCAACGCCTTCGCCTCGCGGTATTCCTCGGACGCCCACCATGCTTTCGCCCGCTCCATGCTCTCAAACTCGATGATGACGAGCCGCCCGGGTAGTTGCTTGTCGCCTTCGAGGACTTCCGCATTGCCGCCGCGCGCGATGAATTTGCCGCCGTATGCCTCCAAAGAGGACGCCACCATCTTCCGGTAGTTGGCATACCGTTCAGGATCGTTGACGTCCACTTGCGCGATCACGTAGGCTGCCATAGTATCCTCCTTCGTCTCGGTACGCCGCCTCAGATCACCTTTGCCGCGCGGAGCCGCGCGATCTCCGCATCATCATAGCCGAGGGAGTGCAGGATTGCCTCAGTCTGTTCACCGACGGCGGGGATCGGGTCCATACGCGGCGCGACGCCTTCCATGATGACGGGCGGTTTGAGCATCTGGAGCGTCCCGGCGGGCGATGCCACCTCCTGCCACCGATCGCGTGATGCGAGTTGGGGGTGTTCGAGGAATTCCGGCACGGAGTTCAGCCGCGCATTGGCGATCCCCGCCGCTTCGAGCCGCGCCACGACCTGCGCGGCCGTTAAGGCGCCAAAGACCGCGTTGATCGCGTCATGCAGTGCCGCCCGATGCGCGACGCGGGCGGGGCCGGTGGCGAAGCGCGGGTCGGTAGCGATTGCGGGCTGCTCGAGCACATCGGCGCAGAACACCGCCCACTCGCGCTCATTCTGGACGCCGAGGAAGATCGTGCCGCCATCGCCCGCCGCGAAGGGACCATACGGCGCGATCGTCGCGTGGCTCGCGCCGGTGCGGGCAGGCGGGTTGCCACCATATTTGGTGAAATAGGCCGGATACCCCATCCACTCCGCGAGGCCGTCGAAGAGCGAGACTTCGAGCGTCGTTCCCTCTCCCGTCCGCCCGCGCTGGATCAGGGCGGTGAGGATACCGGAGTAGGCGTACATACCGCCCGCGAGATCGGCAACGGCGATCCCCGCCTTCGATGGCGATTCCGGCGTGCCCGTGACCGCGACAACCCCCGTCTCGCACTGCACCAGAAGGTCGTACGCCTTCTTGTCGCGGTATGGGCCGGAGGAGCCGTAGCCGGAGAGGTCGCAGATAATCAGACGCGGATACATGGCGCGGAGCGATGCCGCGCCGAAGCCAAGCCGTTCCGCCGCGCCGGGGGCGAGGTTCTGGATGAAGACATCCGCCGTCTCCAGCAGCTCATGGACGATCCGCTGCGCGTCGGGCTGCTTCATGTCGAGGGCGAGCGACTCCTTGGAGCGATTGAGCCAGACGAAGTGCGCGCTCATCCCCCGGACGGCGGACTCATATTGCCGCGCGAAATCGCCGACGCCGACGCGCTCGATCTTAATCACCCGTGCGCCGAGGTCG
>JAICJW010000377.1 GCA_025928215.1 Chloroflexia bacterium
GGTGTCAATCTCGATGGCCTGCCCCAACGTGACGTAATCGGGCGGCTTTTAGCAGAGCGGTATTTCCCTGTGTTTGCTTGATAAGGAGACCGTCATGTCGGGATTGAGCGCGGCGCAACTCACGCAGTTCGCGGAGGAAGGCTATCTCGTCGTCGAGGACGTGCTGGACCCGAAGCGGGATTTCGCGCCGGTGATGGACGAGTATCGCGTGATCCTCGATGGCATCGCGGACCGGCTCTACGCGGAAGGCGCGATCTCATCTCGATACGAGACGCTGCCATTCGCGGCGCGGGTGACAGAAATCTGCGCGGAGAGCAAACAGGTCCTCTCGCAGCACTTCGATTTCTCGCTCCCGCAGAAGGGCGTATTGCCCGATACGCCGATCTACACCGGCCCGGCGATGTTCCGCGTCCTCGCTAACCCGCGCCTCCTCGATCTCGTCGAGAGTGTGATCGGGCCGGAGATCTTCTCCTGCCCGGTGCAGCACACGCGCATGAAACTACCGAAGCGCGCCGTCGCGGACCCGGCGAACGGCCTGATCGCCAAGATTCCCTGGCATCAGGACAATGGCGTGCTGATGCCGGAGGCGGACGAATCGTCCATCCTCACGGTCTGGATGCCGGTGACGGAGTCCACGGTTGCGAATGGCTGCATGCAGGTGATCCCGCGCAGCCACGGGCGCGAACTCTTCGACCACTGCCCCGGCGGCCCGGGCGGGCTGGCGATCCCCGACATGCTGCTCCCGCCCGGCGATCCGGTCGCCCTGCCGATGAAGCCGGGAAGCGTCCTCTTGATGACGCAGAGCACCGTTCATAGCTCGCTCGATAACGTCACGCCCGATCAGGTGCGGATCAGTTTCGATCTGCGCTATCAGCCCACCGGCCAGCCGACGGGTCGGCCTGCCTTCGCCCCCGCCGGGTTCATCGCGCGCAGTGAGGCGCACCCGGAGTCGGTTGTGCGCGATCCGGCGATCTGGCAGCGCAACTGGCTGATGGTGCGCGATCACCTGGCAGCGAGCGACGATACCGCTTTCAACCGCTGGCGTGCCGACGCGGCGGTCTGCGCCTGATCGTCTCCTCGTTGCCAGCCGATTTTGCTGGCTCGGTCGCACAATGCGCCTTATTTCGATATGTAAAGATAGACGGATGACCGAATCGTATTTTATGAGTTGTGTGCGGCGTGCCGCCGCGGCATCGGTGGATCTTCACAATGCTATCGTTGCTTTGCCGGAGCGGTTTGGGGACACCGAGCAGCACGCAGATGCCCTCACGCTAGTTAAACGATTGACCGGGCCAGAACAGCGCGGCCGCGACTTGTTGCTCGGTTAACGCGGCGTAGCCGACAAGCAAAAAGTGAGCGCGACAATGAAACGGCGACGTAGCGCTCCCTGGCGCGTTCATTGATAACACCCCTTGGTAAGGGTGGTCCTACGTTGTTATAATTGTCCTATCCAGGAGTAGAAGTACTACGTAACATGAGGTCAACAGGATGGCTGCACATCTCGGAGTGATTACGCGCAAGGGCCAAGTCACCCTCCCTGCCGATATTCGGCGCGCGCTAAAGTTGCAGGAGGGCGATACCGTTGCCTTCCGCCTCGAAGATGGGGAAGTACGTGTCCGTCCGGTGCGCGCCACCCTCGCCGATGGCTTCCAGTCTATCCCAGCGCTCGCCGTGCCGAAGACCGAGGAGGAGATCGCGGTTATCGTGCGCGACGAGCGCGCCGCACGGTATCGGGAGGAATTGCGCTAGCAATGCGCTTCCTCGACACCAACATCATCCTCCGCTATCTGACGTGGGATAATCCCGACCAGAGTCAGCGCGCCTAGGCCTTCCTGCAGCGCGTCGAGGCAGGCGAGATCGCGGCGACAACCACCGAGGCAGTGATCGCCGCGGTAGCCTACGTTCTCTCCTCGACGGTACTCTACAACGTGCCGCGTGCGGAGATTCAGACCCGGCTCGTGACGCTGCTTACTCTCAAAGGATTACGGCTTCCGGAGAAGGGCGTCTACGCGCGGGCGTTGGAGCTGTACGCGACGACGAATCTAGACTTCGTTGATGCGCTCTTGGTGGCTCACGTCGAACGAAGGACGCGACACTCGTCAGCTTTGACCGGGGATACGACAGGTTTCCGACCGTGAGGCGCGAGGAACCATAGCTCGCTCCTCCCGTCAGATGCACGTATCATCCACCTTTTTCGGTTTCGTTGCCCTCATATCGCCCCTCTTCGGGCGGCTGGCGGTAGAGGGAGCGCAAGCGCGCGACGCGATCTGCATGTGTCAGGAAATCGGTACTGTCTACCCACTGGTCAATGCCGCCGATGAACGATGCGGTGTTGCGCAGCATATCGTTCGCGATGGTCGCGCGGATTGCGGCAGCGAAACGCTCGGCGTGGATGACGGTGAAGGGGCGGTCGTGATAGCGTCTCGTGTGCGGATCGAGCGGCGCGGTGATGCCGAGGTCATTCTGCATGCGCGAGACCGTTTCGTAGGCAACGCCGAGCGGCCGCTCGCGCTCCTGCCACGTCTCCGCGCGAAGCGCGTCACGCAGGATGGGGACGAGTACGGGGCCGCAGGTGAGATGGGCGAACGCCGTACCGAGCCACTTGCTGTAGGGCGCGTACTGCCGCTCCATCAGGAAGCAGAGGCGCATAATTTCCCGCACGAGCCGCGCCGCGACGACCGCCGAGCCGAGTTCATCGCCGACCTCGCCGCACCGCCCGACGAATGCCTCCTCCTGTGAGATGCGCTGCCATTGGGCCGCGAGCAGCGCGCGCCAGACCGCATCAGGATAATAGGCGAGTCGCTCTCGCGCCGCCGTCAGCATGCCGCAGCCATCGTGGAAGACCGCGCCGCGCGTCACTTCCAATACTGCCTGCTGCGGGCAGGCGAGCCAGTCCACCGCCGTCATTTCCGCCATCGGGTTGAAGCCGAGGTGCTGGATGAAGAAGCGCGGGAGGGAGGCGATCCGTACCTGATGGTTGACCGGGCCGGAGTCAATCGCTTCAAGAAGCAAACTGCCGTGCGCGGCGCGAATGAAGTTGGTTGAGTAGCCCCGGAAGGTAGGGGGCAAACGCGCTCGGAGCGTCTCATTGATCGCATTGCGATATCTTTCATCATCGGTGTCGCGCAGGAAGAGCCAGCAGCGCGGCCCCCAGCCGTGATCGGTGGAGCGTGCTGTGTCGTAGCCGAGCACATCGGAGCCGTTGCCGATCTGCGCGGCAGCATAGATGAGACCCGGAAAGGCCGCGTCGAGGATCGGCGCGACCGCTTCCCGGAAGAACGCCTCGCTCAATTGCAGGCCGGGAATGAATGCGGGCAATCTTCCCATCTCCCCGGCCCCCTTCCCTCCGAGGGAAGGGGGAGAATACCGGATGACAATGTGCTGGCGAAGGTCTCGCCGTGCTGGATTCGCTCGGCGAGGGGTGGGTGGCTGTAGAGAAGCCAGACGGCCCACGCGGGCGGGTCCATCTCGGCGAGGTTCTGGTTCGCCAGCCGCTGCATGGCGGTGACGAAGGCGGGCGCGTTCCCCGTCAGTGTCAGGGCGTAGGCGTCGGCGGCGCGCTCGCGGGCGCGGCTGTAGCCGTTCGTCAGCGGCATCGTCACGAGTCCGAAGACAGAGAGGATGAGCGCCAGGAGCGGGAAGGCCGCGGCATCACCGACCGACCGGTAGCCGAAAGCATCCACGCCCGCATGCAGGAGCAGATTGGCGATGCATAACCCGATCAGTGTCACGACGGTATCGAAGGCCATGCCGCGCCAGATATCGCCATGCACATGGTGGCCGAGTTCGTGCGCCATCACGACCTCGACTTCCTCCGCTGTGTAGTTGGCGATCAGCGTATCGCCGAGCACGATGCGGCGTGTGCCGCCGATGCCGGTGACGAAGGCGTTCGCGGTGCTCGTGCGGCGGCTGAAGTCCATCGTGAAGACGCCGCGCACACGCGTCCCGGCCCGCTCCGCGAGGCGGACCATCCGCTCCCGCAATGCCACGTCCTCAATCGGCGTGAATTTGTTGAAGAGGGGCATGATGAGCACCGGTGCGAGATTGGAGAGCACGACGCTGAAGAGCAAATACACCGCCCCACCCGCCAGCCACCACCAATCCGGCAGCCGCCGGAGTCCCCAGTAGAGCAGTTCGACCATGCCGAGGCCGATCACGCCGCCAATCATCGAGCCTTTCGCGAGGTCCACCAGCCAACTCCCGAAGGTCTGATGCGACAGGCCATAGTGCCGGGGCAGATGCCAGCCGCTATAGACGCCGAGCGGGAAGGTGACAATCTCGGATACCACCCCGAAGATCAGCATATAGACGAGCACGGTGAGCCATTGATTCGCCGCCCGTTCCTCAATCGCCGCTCGCACCGCCTTCGAGAGTGGCGTAACGACCAGAAGCGCCAGCACAATGAAGGTCGCCACCGTCCGCGCGAAAGAGAGCCGCCGTCGAATCCCGGCGTACTCCTTCGCCCGCGCCTGCCGCTCCA
>JAICJW010000386.1 GCA_025928215.1 Chloroflexia bacterium
ATGGCCCGCATGGGTGGGGAGGGGAGGAATGATCGCGGTGATGCCCTGATCGTGCAGGAGGCGGGGGAGGGCGACGGTCGGCGCAGCGAAGGGACCGCTGCGCAGTTTGAGGAAATAGGAGATGGCCTCATCGGTGCTGACCCGATAGACGGCAGTGTGCACATCGTTACCGATCGGCAGGAAGGCGATCTGGGTGGGATGCAGTGCGTACTGATCCCGCAGACAGGCGAGCAGGTCTGCGTCTGGCACGTTGGGTTTCTCAAGCACCGTGATTGCGTTCCCACAGCTCGAACAATACGGTATCGCGATACAGACCAGTCACACTCCCACCCCGCATCTCGAATTTTCTACCGTGTACCGTCCACTAACCCATGCCGGACGGCGTAGAGTGCGGCTTGCGTGCGGTCAGTGACATTCAACTTCTGGAAGATGGCGCTCAGGTGGCTCTTGACGGTGCGGTCCCCGATGAAGAGTTCGTTGGCGATCTCTTTGTTGCTCTTTCCTTGCGTGAGGAGCAGCAGCACATCGCACTCGCGCTCGGTGAGCGCCTCATGCGACGCATTCTTGTCGGTTGTGGGTGTGGCGGGGCGCTGGAAGCGGGAGACGAGCCGTTTGGCGACTTCGGGATCGAGGGGCGACTCGCCCGCATGGACGGCACGAATGGCGGCGACCAATTCATCGGGGTCAATATCTTTGAGGAGATAGCCATTCGCGCCTGCTTCGAGGGCGGGGAAGACCTGTTCATCGTCCGCGGAACTGCTCAACGCCATCATCTTGAGCGATGGATGGGACTGCCGCAGCACGCCAATCGCCGCGATGCCGCCCATGCCGGGCATCATCAAATCCATCAAGGCAACGTCAGGCGTCAGTTCCGGCACGCGCACGATCGCTTCCTCGCCGCTCTCCGCCTCGCCAACTACGGTGATACCCGGCTCCCCCTCAAGAAAGCCGCGCAAGCCGCTGCGGACCATACGATGGTCATCCACGATCATCACACGAATGGGGGCCACATCGCTCATGCGGGCATCCTCACGGATCGAAGCAGCATGGCATTACCCGCAGTATACCCGATGCGATGATGCGCGAGTCAGCGCATGAACCGCGTTGTCGGTTGCCGGAAGGCACCGTACAATGATCGCAACCCGGCAGGGACGATCATGTGGGGTTTTGCCGGGGGCGGAGGAAAGCGTGAACGAATTGGCAGTGTATGGTGACGAGATGTCCGAGGCACCGCTCGGCACGACGGTCTATCTTGACCACGCCGCGACGACACCGACCGATCCGGCAGTGATCGAGGCGATGCTGCCGTACTGGCGCGAGACGTGGGGCAATCCCTCCAGTCTGTACTCGGCGGGGCGGCAAGCGCGTGCGGCGCTCGACCGGGCGCGCGCCGCGCTCGCGGCGGTGCTCCATTGCCACCCCCGCGAAATCACCATCACGTCCGGCGGTTCGGAGAGCGATAATCTCGCGCTGCGTGGCAGCGTCGCCGAGGCGCGCCGGGCGATGTCGCGCCCGCATATCATCACTACCGCCGTTGAGCATCATGCCGTCCTGCATACGGCGATGGCGCTCGAAAAGGATGGTGTGGACGTCACGTATCTGCCGGTGGACGCCTACGGCATGGTTTCGCCGGACGATCTCACCGCCGCGATCCGCCCGGAAACGTGCCTCGTCTCGATCATGTACGCGAATAATGAGGTCGGGACGATCAATCCGATTGCCGAACTCAGCGCCATCGCGCGCACGCGTCATATCCCGTTTCACACGGACGCCGTGCAAGCGGCGGGGGCGCTCTCACTCGATGTGGATGCCCTCGGCGTGGACATGCTCTCACTCTCGGCGCACAAGTTTAACGGGCCGAAGGGAATTGGCCTGCTCTACACGCGCCGGGGCACGCGATGGCTGCCGCAAATCACTGGCGGTGGGCAGGAGATGAATCGCCGTGCGGGGACGGAAAACGTCGCGTATGCGGTGGGCATGGCCGTCGCGCTCACCACTGCCGAGGCGGCGCGATCACGCACGGTCGTGCAATGCGCCGCGCTGCGCGACCGGCTGATTGCACGCGTGATGGCGGAAATCCCCGATGTTCGCCTGAACGGTCATCCCATCGCGCGGCTCGCCAACAACGCGAATCTCGGCTTCGCCGGTGTCGAGGCGGAATCGCTCCTCATTTTGCTCGATGCAGAAGGGATCGCGGCATCGGCGGGGTCCGCCTGCGCGAGCGGCAGTATCGAGCCGAGCCACGTCCTGACGGCGATGGGCATTCCCGACGCATACGCCCTCGGCACGCTCCGCTTTTCGGTCGGCGCGGAAAACACCGTCGGTGAGATAGACACGGTCGCCGATCTCCTTTCTCGTCTCGTCGCCCGCCTCCGCTCCCTCGCCTCCCTGACGGTCTAATCAAATGAACCGCAGAGACGCGGAGAACGCAGAGAGGGAAGCGGGAAGAGCGATGAATTTACCTTTGTCTTCGTTATCGTTCTCGGTGCCCTGTGCGTTCTTCGCGTCTCTGCGGTTCAATCAGTTTCCCTGGAGGTGATGGGTGGAGCGGGATGAGGCGATTCGGCGGCAGTTTGATCGGGCGGCGGCGGCATATGGCACGTCGCCGATTTTCGCGCAAGGGCATGATCTGCCCATCATGGTAGCGACGACTGCCCCGACAGCGGCGATGACCGTGCTCGATGTTGGGTGCGCGGCAGGGCATACCGCGTTCGCCTTCGCACCGCACGTGCGCGCGGTCGTCGGTGTGGACTTGAGCCGCGATATGCTCGCGGAGGCGGCCCGGTTGGCGGCGGCGCGCGGTATCACGAACGCGCGCTGGGAGGAGGCGAGCGCCACCGCGCTTCCCTATGCCAATGCGACCTTCGATATTGTCGCCTGCCGGATGGTCGCGCATCACTTCCCGGCGCTCGCCCCGGCACTCGCCGAGATGGCGCGCGTGCTCAAACCGGGCGGCCAGATGATCGCCGTGGACATCATCTCGCCTGAGGACGAAGCGCTCGCGGACTTCATCAATGCGGTCGAAGTCCTCCGCGACCCGTCGCACAGCCGGGATTGGGCGATCTCGGAATGGCAGGCGGCGGGCGAGGCAATCGGCGTCCCGTTTGCGGTCGTCACACGGTGGGACTTACCGCTCGACTTCGCGGACTGGACGGCGCGCCAACAGACGCCGCCGCCCTCCATCGCGCACCTCGAAACGTTGTTCGACTCCGCATCGCCGTCCGCACGCGATGCCTTCTCCATCGTCACGCTGCCGCCGCGCTCCTTCCACCTCTGGGCCGCAATCCTTGCGGGAACAAAACAGTAGTCAGGAGCCAGTAGTCGGCAGTCAGAACGGATTCGATCTTTCTGACTACCGACTACTGGCTCCTGCCATCGGCAAGGTTTGTGCATCATCGGGCCGTCCGGTACACTGCCGGGGCAACGATTGCCACGCTGTCGGGATAAAGGGAAGTGGATGGGCTACCGGGTCGTCCGAGGGATCAGCGTCATCTATCGGTGGGCACAGGCGAATGCGCTGCGTGCGGCGTTTCTTGTCGGCCTGACCATCGCCGTGCTCGGTTGCTGCGTACTGCGCACCGAGGCGGCACACGACCCCGGCGTGATCGGCGACGATCCGGTCATTCACCCGCTTCCCGAGCGGACGGTGATCGGCTTCCCGCTTGTTGTCTGGTCCGCGCCGGACACACACGCGGAGACGGACTGGGATTTCGGGGCGTGGCCGCTCCGGCAATTCTTCGTCTTCTGGGCGAATATCTGGCTCTGCGGTCTGCCCGCGCTGCTCGGTTTGCTCGCGCATCGCGCGAATACCGCCGTCTTCGCGATGCCCCGCTTCCTCGGTACGCTGCTCCTGGCCTGGCTCGTCTATCCGCTGCTCGTCGCGCCGTTGTTGCTCTCCCATTGGAGCGCGGTCGCTCCCCGCTCGTTGCTCATCTACGCGACACTGCTCGGTCGGGTGGTCGCACTTTCACCGTTGGTAGCGTGGGGGGGCATCGGGCTGATGGCCGCCGGTTGGGCCGTGTTCGCCTTTCCGCCACACCCGTTCCGGTTGCCCGCGTACACGCCCCCGCCGCCTCGCGTCGAGCAGCCGGACTTCGAGGGCGTGCCGATACGATGAGTACGGAACGTCTACAGAGCGTATGTGCGTTATGAGGAGGGATTTGGGAATGCAAGAAGAAGCAGGGCGGCCAACGTTTATCTTTACGGAAGTGCCGGACGA
>JAICJW010000140.1 GCA_025928215.1 Chloroflexia bacterium
AACCACGAAGGCACGAAGAGCACGAAGGAGGAAAGAAGGAACGCGTTTCCGTTTTCTTCTTTCGCCTTCGGCTTTCCTTCGTGCTCTTCGTGCCTTCGTGGTTCAAACTTCGTTCCCGTCGTCGCTGAGGGAGGTGACGAGGTCGGACATGGCGGCGGCTTCCATGCGCTGGCGGACGACTTCGTAGAGGAGAATCGAACCGGCGGTGGCGGCATTGAGGGAGCCGACCTTACCGACGAGCGGGATGCGAACCGTGAGGTCACACGTCTCGCGCAAGAGACGCCCGACACCCTGCCCCTCGCTGCCGATGACGACAACGAGCGGCCCCGTCAGGTCCGCCGAAGCAGGGGCGATGGCCTCCGGCACGGCTTCCGCCGCGACGACCCACGCGCCCGCCTCCTTTGCCTGCTCCACTGCCCGCACGAGATTCGTGACGACCGCGACCAGCAGATGCTCGACCGCGCCCGCGCTCGCATTGACGACCGCCGGTGTCACCTGCACCGCCCGATGCTCGGGAATGACGACGCCCGTCACTCCCGCCGCCTCCGCCGTCCGCAGGAGCGTGCCGAGATTTTGCGGGTCTTGCACGGAATCGAGGACGAGCAGCAGTGCCTCCGGGTTGCCTCGCATCGTCGCGAGCAGGTCATCATAATCGGCGTATGGATAGGGGCCGACTTCGAGGACGGCGCCCTGATGGTTGACGCCGGGCGCGCGCCGTTCGAGTTCGGTGCGCGAGACATACTCGACTTCAACGCCCCGCGCTCCGGCAAGGTCAGCGAGATCGCCGACCGTTTTGCGATCGTCGGTTCCCTCGGCCAGCAGCAGCATGCGCGCTTTGCGCCGCCCGGCGCGCAGCGCCTCGGCAACGGCATTACGGCCGTAGAGTACATCCCGATCCACGGCGACTTCGCCGCCGTAGCGATAGGCGCGGCGGCGTTCGAGCGGCGTCGGGCCGGTCGGTGCGGGAGAGCGCGGCAACCGCACCGGGGCGGACGAGGCCGCGCCACGCGAGGGGCGCATTTCGCTCCGTTCGGTGCGTCGTGGGGCGAGCGGGCGGGCGGAGCGTTCGTCTTGCTCTCGCCGCTCACCTTGTGCGGCGCGCTCGGCACGGCGCTCTGCCGCAGGGCGATTCGCCCACGGCTTATTCGCCTTCCCGCCTTCCCGCGGTGGGCGTTCGGCACGCTGCACCGGCCCCGGCTTCCCCGGTTGCGCCCGCCCCTGCCGCGCGAATCCCTCGTCGGAACTGGAGGAACGCCCTGGTCGCCGGTCGCTGACAGTCACAGGCTTTCCCGCCTGCCCCCCTTCAGCCTCCTCCCCCGCGCCGCCACGGTCTTTGCGCGGTGGGCGCGGCGTCACATCCTTCGTCTTGCGCGGCGAGAAGGGCTGCTGGCTGGTTTTTCCGCGCTGCGGCCCACCCTTCCAGGGTCCACCGGACCGCCCACTCGTGCCTTTACCCTTTGCCATGATGAACCTAACCCCCGTCCGTCCAGCGCCAACTCGTACCCTGCGCATTGTCTTCGAGCGCGACGCCGAGCGCGGTCATGCTATCACGGATCGTATCCGCGAGTTGCCACTGCTTCGCGGCCCGCAGATCGCGCCGCACTTGCAAGAGCAGTTCGATGAATGGCGCCGCCGCCTGCCCGCCATCATTTGCGGACTCCGCCTCCGGTCGCAAACCGAGGACCATCATCAATTCGCGCAGTTTCGCCTGTGCCGCCGCGATATCCCCTGCTGCCGCCCCTTCGTCCCGCGCGCGGTTGATGGCGCGGGCGAAATCGAAGAGCGCGGCGAGGGCGTTCGGCGTGTTGAAATCGTCGTCCATCGCGGCGCGGAATTGCTCCTCCGCACTCGCCGCGACGCTCGCCAGCGGCGAATCGGATGCGAAACCCGCTCCCTCAGCAGTCGCGCTACCACTGTCGCGCAGCGCCGCCCGGAGCCGGTCAAGCCCCTTCGCCGCAGCGTCGTAAATCTCCTCGGTATAGGTAAGCGGCGTGCGGTAGTTCGCGGAGAGAACCATGAAACGCAGAATATCCGCGCCGTTGCGCCGTTCGAGCAGATCGCCGATCGTGATGAGGTTGCCGAGCGACTTGGACATCTTGATGATCTCGCCGGTCGCCGGGTCCTTCATCTGCAGTAAGCCGTTGTGGATCCAGTAGCGCGCGAAGGGCTGGACGCCGAGCGCCGCCTCGCTCTGGGCGATCTCGTTCTCGTGGTGCGGGAAAATGAGGTCCGCGCCACCACCGTGAATGTCAATCCGCTCGCCCAGATGCCCCTTAATCATCGCGGAGCACTCGATGTGCCAGCCGGGCCTGCCCCCGCCCCACGGCGAGTCCCACGCCGGTTCGCCGGGCTTGACGCCCTTCCAGAGCGCGAAGTCCATCGGGTCTTCCTTGCGCTCGTCCACGGCGACGCGCTCACCCGCCCGCATATCCTCCAGCGAGCGATGCGAGAGTTTACCGTAGCCATTGAACGAGCGGACGCGATAATAGACATCGCCGTCCATCGGGTAGGCATTGCCCTTGTCAATCAGCGTCTGGATCATCGCATGGATGTTGCCCAGTTCCTGCGTCGCGCGCGGGTAGACCGTCGCCGGTTTGACATTGAGGGCGGCGGTCTGGCGCAGCCACTGGTCAATATATTCCTCGGCCAGTTCGTTCGGATCGCGCCCCTCGGCGTTCGCGCGGTTAATAATCTTGTCATCAATGTCCGTAAAGTTCTGCGCGTGCTTCACCGCGTACCCGGCGAACTCCAGATAGCGCCGGATGACATCGAAGACCATCGCGCTCATCGCATGGCCAATATGGGCGTCCGCGTAGACCGTCGGGCCGCAGACATACATCCGCACCTTGCCCGGTTCGATCGTCTCGAACGGTTCTTCCTCGCGCGTCAGGGTGTTATACACTCGCAGCGTCATGCGACCGTTCGCCTCCTCGTGACAAATTCATCCGGCCGGTCGTCACGCTCTTCGAGTGCGGCCAGCCGTTCTTCCAGTTCGCCAATCCGAAGACGTAACGCCTCGATCTCCTCCCCTTCGGGGTCCGGCATCTGCTCGAGGCGGCGCGTCTCGCCGGTATCCGGGTTGTGGTAGCGGATCGCCTTCGCGGGGACGCCCGCCGCCGTCGTGTTTGGTGGCACATCATTGACGACGACCGCGCCCGCCGCGATCCGCGCGCCCTCGCCCACGGTGATCGGGCCGAGCACCTTCGCCCCCGCGCCAATCACGACGTTGTTTCCGATGGTCGGATGCCGCTTGCCGCGCTGGAAGCGCGCGTTGCCGAGCGTGACGCCCTGGTAGAGCAGCACGTCATCACCGACTTCCGCCGTCTCCCCGATGACGATGCCCATGCCGTGGTCAATCGTCAGCCGGTGGCCGAGCCGCGCCCCCGGATGGATCTCAATGCCGGTGATCCAGCGGTTAAAGTGCGAGACGAGGCGCGGTAACACCGGCACCTGCCGCAGATAGAGCCGGTGCGCCAGCCGGTGCAGGACGACCGCATGGAAGCCGGGGTAGGCGAGAATGATCTCCAGCGTGCTTTTCGCCGCTGGGTCTTTGTCATAGAAGGCGTTGATGTCTTCGCGAATTCTCTTCAGCATGGGACATGCTCCTATCGGCACGACCCGGCCGGCAAATTGGCCGACCGATGGGTACGTTGATCGGGGAGCGGCCGCGTCGCACGGCCCGCTTCCCTCACCGACAGAGGCAGCAGCCTCCCGCGTTGCGGAACGCGGCCAGGGGCGGGTAGCGCAACTGGAAGAGCGGCGCGAGGGCCGCCGTTCGCGTTGGCAGCATCAGGACGCCGCCGCGGGTGTGGCGGGCTTGTCCGCCGTCTTTTTGATCTCCGCCGTCGTCTTCGCCGTCGCGTCGCTCACCGCTTCCTGCGCGCTCTTCGCCTCGGTCGCCGCACCATCGCTCTTCTCGGCGGTGGTTGTCGTCGTTTCGGACGCTTTTTTCTCCGCTTTGTCGCCGGACGAGGTGGTCGTGCGGCTATCGGTCTTGTACCAGCCGGATCCCTTGAAAATCACCGGCGCGGGTTGCAGTATCCGCCGGACCGGCACGCCCGTTTCCGGGTCGGTGGTCAGGCTCTCGTCGTTGAATCCCTGGCGGAGTTCGAAACGACTTCCATCGGGGCGCTCATAGACATAGATCGGCATCCGGTTCATATCCTCCAACACGTACATCGGCACAGGATCATCTTCCCCACTCGTTTCAACGCGTCATTGTAGGGGTGATATTCCCGATCCGCAAGCCATAAACGCGGCGGTAGATTCTCGACTAAATTGTGCGATTAAGTCGTGTTTCTCGGCTTCCGCCGGTCGCCGGGAGAAATCTCCGCCCCCGAACGCCCCGCAGCGCCCGGAGGAGCGGCCTGTGGATGGACGCTCCGACCCGCGAACCGGTCAGGGCGAAAAAAATACGCGTGGCTTTTCGGATCGAGGTCCTCGGAGCGACGCGGGCGGACGACGCCATCGCTCCCTTCATCGGTGATGAGCCGCGCGACCATCTCTCCCACGGCGGGGGCGAGGGCGAAGCTGTATCCACCCAGGCCGAGCGCGCAATAATATCCCTCGACGCCGTCTACCGGGCCGATCATCGGATACCAATCCGGCGAGACATCATGCGAGGTTGCCCATGCCGCCTGAACGGTCGCCGTCGCCAGTTCGGCGTAACGGCGGCGGAGCACGGTCTGGTATTCCGGTGCGGCGGAAGCATCGGTGCGCGGATCGTCCCAGCCGGGCGGCACGACATCCTCCGCCACCGCGCCGAGCGGGCCAACGAGGGTGAGGCGCGGGCCACTTGGCCGCATCACCGCGCCATTGACGAGATCGAGCGTGATCGGGTGCGCCCCGCCGAATGTGGGCGGATGGCGCAGGACGACACCGAGATAGCGATAGGAGAGGACCGGCAATTCGACGCCGACCATCTCACTGACCACCGGCCCCCACATGCCCCCGGCGTTCACGACGCAGCCCGTTGTGACATAGCCGCCATCGGTGAGCACGCCGGTGATTCGCCGGTTGCCCGCCCCGCCCTCGGTGTCAAGGTTGAGGATGCGAATACCCTGCCGTATCTGCGCGCCGAGATCCCGCGCCCGGATCGCGAACGCCGCCGAGGTCCGCACCGGATCGCCATATCCGGCGCCCGGCTCGTATGCGACAGCGGCAACACCATCCAGATCAATCCGTGGCTCCACCGAGCGCACGTCGTCGCTCGTCGAAAGCAATTGGATATTGCTGCCGAGGTGCGTCGCGACGCCGACATTCGCTTCGAGCATCTCCTGCTCGCCCGCCGGGACGAGAACAAGCAGGCCGGTACGGGTGAACGCCGCCGTGCCACCCGTTTCGTCCTCGAACTGCTCGTAGAGCCGCAATGACCGCCGCGCCACCGAGACCATCACCCGGCTTGCGTGGTACGTGCGGACGATGCCGAACGCACCGCGCGTTGTATTGCCCGCCGTCATGCGCTGTTCGAGCAATAGGACATTGCGGACGCCGCGCCGCGCGAGCGCATAGGCGATAGACGTTCCCGTAATACCGCCGCCGATCACGACGACATCCATATGAATCGTGGCCATCCCTGCCGGGTTCCCTCCCCCACATGATTACGCATCCGCCGCCACTCCGCCGCACCCACGGCATGGCCGCTCATTGATGCACTGCCATCATATGCGCTGTACGATCACTTGGGGAGGGGGTTTCACCGGAGATTTCGGATAATACGGCCACGAATTTCCCCGATACCGCGCAATGGGAAATACGTTCGCGCCCGTGATTGTTCCCAGGAATGGATGCGCTCCAGATGGGGCCATCGCGCGTAACGACGCGCGTGATACACTGAACGAATATGATCCGCGGCAGACTCGTGCCGCACCAGCCATTCAGGAGGACAGACATTGAAAGAGATGGGAGACGACGTCGAAACACTGAGTTGGGAGGAATTGGACCGCGCGAATCGGGGGATTCCCGTCGCGGCAACGACGCTCCCCGCATCGCCATTGCAGACGGTACAGGTCTGGTATGGCCGGGAGGAGAGCGGGCGAATCGCCGCCATCGCTATCCAACTGGCGGTCGTCGAGACGTCGCAAGGCCCGATGCAGAGCGTCATCATCAGCCGCGTGCGCGAGGACAAGGATGGCAAGACCCGCGTCTCCGCCACGCAAGTGACGGCAACGACGGTCGAGTCCGCGCAGCGCGATATGGAACATCAGATCACGAGTCTCGAAGATGCGGGCTTCAAAGCCGCCGCCCCGCCGGACACCTACGAACCGGAGCCATGGGGTGAGGAGAAGAAACCGACCCTCTTCATCCCACCCGCCGGCTTTACCCTTCCGGATCGCAAGCGCTAACGAGTCAAAAGTCAAAAATAAGGGGTCAGCGGATTCTTGTTACTTCCCTACCCCGCCTGGGCGCGAGGGACGATCCGCCACTGCATCACGGGGCTTGTCGTGAGGGATTTATCATCCGACCCCGGATCGGCGCGGATGACGGCGAGGCGAGCATACCCGGACGAATCGGGCACCGCGCCGACGATGTCCGCCCGCTCCCAGCCGTGCAGGCTGCGACCACCGGTGATCTCGAATCCGCCCTCTGGGTGACGCATCACGTGATAGGTCGAACCCGTCGCCGTGTTCGCCTCGAACACTTCCATGCTCCCCATCCACCGCAAGGCGCGCGTTAATGCGACCGCGCGATCGTCGTCTTCCATATGCTGATGCTCCCGTGCGCGTCCTGACCACATTTTCCGGCCGATATTCCCCACATTCACATCAGCAAGGATACTCCTCCACGACGGCGGATGCAATGTACATTGCAGCACTACGCGAATGTGCAGGGGCGCATCGCACGCGCCCGATCTCTCTCGCCTTCAACGCTCAGTCCTCAATCCTTCATTCACGGCCAGACGTTCGAGGAGCGCGAAGAGGAATGCACCGGCGCGCTTGCCGAGTTCGCTTTCCAGCGCCGTAAAGGTCCCCCCTTCGTCGAAGGTCGAGACGGTGTGGAACTCGTTGTTGGAAATGTCCTTGACGGTCAGGAAGGGCAGGTCGTGGAGCAGGCAGATCTGCGCGATGGCGGCGGCCTCCATATCCTCACAGAGCGTCGCGAATCGCGTATGGAGGGCGCGGAGGGCAGTGGTATCCTGCGTGAACCGGTCTGCCGAGGCGACGGGGCCGAACCAGACACGCGGCGCGCGATGTGGAATCCCCCGCGGCCACCGCACCTCCGGCCATGCCTCGCGCCGCCACCGGCCCATTCCGGCGACGAATTCGGCGACGGCGAGCAGCGCGCTCCCGGCAAGGAAGGCATCCACATCGCGGTGCGTCCCATCGGTAAAGAGGCGTGCAGGCCGGTGCTCAAACCCTCCGCCGGGGCGTAGCCGCCCGTGATCGTAGGCGATGCATGCCGTCCCGACGACGACATCACCGACGAGAATATCCTCGCGGTGCGCGCCGGTGCAGCCGTAATTGAGGACGGCGCGGACTGCATACCGGCCAATCACCGCCTCCGTCGCCGCGCCCGCCGCGACCATCCCCATCCCACTCGTCGTCAGTACGAGCGAAAGGCCGCGAAAGGTCACGCGGTCGAACCGGCGCGGCCCCTGTGCCTCCGTACCTTCCCAGACCGCCCCCTGCGCGCGGAGCAGCCCTTCGAGGTGCGTCATCTCCTCCGGCATCGCCACGATGATGGCGATCGGTGGTAGGTCGGTCAAACGCCCCCACCCCCTGCCCCTCCCCTGCAAGCGGGAGAGGGGCCAATCCCTCAGTTCGCCCGGATTGCCACTTTGCGGATCGGCTCGTCATCAATCGTGTAGCGGCCACTCATCGCGGCGATGCCGTCCGCGAGGCGTTCCAGCGGTAGTTGGTGCGAGACGAAGGCGGCAAATGGATACTTCCCACTCTCAATCAGTTGCCGTGCCTGGACGAAATGGCCGTGCGCGGAACCCCAGACGCCGTAGAGTGTGATCTGCTTGAAGGTGAAATGGCCCCAGGGGTTGAGCGCGACATCGCCGACGTTCGTGAAATGGCCGCAGGTGACGTACTGCCCCCCGCGCCGCAGCAGGTCAAACCCTTCCGGCAGCGCCGCGAGGACGCCTGTCGCCTCGATGATGATGTCCGCGCCGTAGCCGTGGCCAGATACCTCCCGCACGATCTTCTGCCGCTCGGCGGGGTCGGTCACGTCGGTGATGTCAATCGTCAGGTCCGCGCCGAGTTCGCGGGCGAAGGCGAGGCGATCAGCGGGCGCGCCGATGACGACCGTCTTGAACGCGCCGAGTTCCTTCGCGGCGATCAGCGCCATCAAGCCAATCGGCCCCGCGCCCTGTATGACGACGGTATCGCCAATCTGGTAGGTCGCCCGCCCGGCCGCGTGGATACCGACGCTGAGCGGTTCGAGGATCGAGGAGGCGACCGGATCGGCATTCATCTTGTAGAATCGCGTGCCGGGGATCAGCCATTGATAGCCCGCGAATCCGCCCGTCACTTCCAGCGGCAGATGCTTCATCCCGGCGGCGGCGAAACCATAGGCGCCAAAACCCGCCGAGAGCGTCGGCTGGAAGGCCATCGAGCCGAAGAAATCGCTGCTGTCGGAGACGCCCGGCTTAATGCCGATCAGGTCTCCCACCGCCACGGGCCGCCCGGTGCAATCCGTCGTCACGCCCTCGCCGAGGGCGACAATCGTGCCGACGATCTCATGCCCGAGCACGACCGGCATCGGCACGGACTTCATATGCCCCTGAAAGACATGCACGTCCGTTCCGCAGATGCCGCACATCTCCTGACGGACAATGACGCTCCCCGGCCCCGGTTCCGGCACCGCCGCCTCCGCGAGCGAGAAATTCCCCTTCACACCGTCCAGCACCGCCGCCCGGCTCGTCAGCCCCATCGCTCCCCTCCCTCATGACAAGGTTGAACACCGCAATCAATGCATCTGATGATGCAGTATAACCTACCTACCCCCCGGCCCCCTCCCGAAACGGGAAGGGGTGACTCAGTTCAACGTCCGGATGTTCCCATACACTCCGATCTCACGAAAGCTCGCGCCCCCTTCCCGACGCGGGAAGGGGGTCGGGGGGTTCGGGCGCCAGATCACGCCGCCAGGTCGCGCCGCTCCTGCTCCCAGAGATAGAGTGCGCGGGCGACTTCGCGAAGCAGGCGGTCATCGAAGTTCGGGTGGGAGCGCAGCTCGGCATCGGGTACGCCAGAGAGATGCTCGGCGGTATGGTAGCCGCGGCGGTGGAGCATCGCGCAGACGCGCTCGCTGACGGCGAGGCGATCCACCGGCGTCAGATGGCGCGTCAGGAAGCGATGAATGATCGTGACGATGCCCTCGATCGTGCAGATGAAGAGAATGATGATGCCGAAGACCAGCCCCGCCCAGGTCGCAATCGAGAGCGCCATTGAGATGCCGACGATCCCGGCGACGATTGGGTTCGTCTGGAGCAGCCAGTCCAGCAGGCGCGGCGCGAAGGTGAGGACCGCCGCCGGCGCTCCGGCGGCGATCATGCCGACCGCCTTGCGGACCGGATGCGTCGCGAAGGGGTCCGTCGTCGTACTCCCCGGATAGCCTGCCACGTCGTACCGGCGTATCAATGGCGCGCTTGTGCTTCCCATTGTCAACTTCCATGCTGAGAGAACGAAATCGTGTCAATTCCCGCTGGCATGCAATGCCCACCGCATGCACGGTAGTACACACCGAAAATGGTGGCAAGGGGAATGCCACGATCCACCTTCCGGCGGCGCGTCCCCCTTCCCGAAACGGGAAGGGGATCGGGTTGTCAGCTTCCCCTATTTCAGTGTCTCGTAGTTGATACTCATCCGGCGGCGTCGCTCGGCGGCAGCCTTCACCGCTTCGTCCGCCTCGGTCTCGGCGCCAATATAGGTGACGAGTGCGTAGAGGCGCACGCGGTCGCCGAGCGGTGCGATCATCGAGACGGAGGGCCGGGCGGTGAGGGGGATCGTCGCGAGCGCGGCATTGACGGCGCGTTCGAGCGTCGCCGCATCCGTCCCGCTCAGGATTTTCGCGAAGAGCCGCCGCCCGGCGCTATTCTCGCTCGCTGTCTCACCCGGTGGTGTCTCGCTCATATATCCCCCTCGCGCACAACGTACCACGACCGCCCGCAATTGCGCC
>JAICJW010000370.1 GCA_025928215.1 Chloroflexia bacterium
ACAAACACGATGGGGCGTTGGGGTCGCCGGGGCGGGAAAAGGAGAAGGGATCATATGCGGCGGGACTACCCGGCCAGTCGGTATACCCTACCCCATACGCGTAGTACTGAGGATGATAGAAGAAATAAGACATAGGAGCAGTCGGATCATCCTGTTGGGTATATATTTGCTCTGCCGCTACTTCCGCCCTGAAGATAAATCCGCTGTCATAATATTGGCCTTGAGCGTTGTAGAGACCAAATTGGGCGATGGTAGCGGAACCAGATGCATCTGCCACGCCCGCATACCATGCTCCGTTTCCGTGGTGGATTGAAAATGCGGTGTACTGGTCGAAGCTAACATAGCTATTGGTTGGCCCCATACATCCCGAAATGACCGAATTGATCGGAAAGGCCATCCATGGATAGTAACATATAATCCCTGCTTCTGATTCTACGAAGGTGGTCAGTGAATAACCTCCATCCCCATTCGAATCAGGAATAGTCATGGTTCCGGCTTGTGTGAATCTTCCAGTACCTGGCGGATCACCATCGTGAAAGGGCGCCAGATAGAAAGCCGGTTGTGTCCGCGAAGTTCTGTAAATCCCCCACATCATTCACCGTCGTAAAACGCCTGACTCCTCTCCTTACGATGTGAGCAATGGTTGTCCCTCCGCCGCGAGCCGTTCGAGCAGCGCCACGGCGTACTCCGGCCCCGGTAATGCGGCCATCTCGTCGCGCAGCCGCTCGGCGTTCCGCCGATACGTCGGATCGGCCAGTACCGCGCGCACCGCCGCTCGGATCGCTTCTGCGCTCCGCTCTCCCGGCTCGATCACCACCCCCACCCCGAGTGCGGCGCAGCACGCCGCGTTGTACGGCTGGTCCGCCTGGATCGGGATGAGCACCATCGGCAGCCCCGCGTTCAGCGCCCCCGTCACCGTGCTGAAGCCCCCCTGCTGCACGACGAGGTCGCAGTGCGGCAGTAACGCGCTCTGCGGGATGAACCGCTCGATATGCACGTTCCCCGGTTGCGGCCCGAAGTCGGCCGGGTCGTTGTGCCGCCCCACGGTGACGATTAGGTTGACCGGTTCGTCGCGCAGCGCGCCGAGCATCGCCCGGAAGGTGGCCAGCCCTTCGGCGCCGCGACTGAACTCGGTGCCGAGGGTCGCGTAGACGGTCGGGCGGTCCGGCAGACCCGCGACCCACGGCGGGAGGGCCTCGTCACCGGATTCGAAGTTCACCGGCCGGATGAGATGGGCGGTCGGCGCGACCGGTCCGTCCGGGAGGCGGAAGCGCGGCGGCTCGGCGGCGAGGTGCAGGTAGCGGAAGGGCATCGCCGCGTCGGGGTCGGGCGGCAGGCCGTTCAGCTCGCGCAATCGCCCCAGCGCCTCCGCGACGATATGCCGCAGTTCGTACCGGGCGGAGGTGCTGCTCGTGCGGACGGAGGCGTGGGGGATGCCGAGCACCTCGGCGGCGACGCAGCCGCCGTACTCCTGGGTCTCGCGCACGACGAGGTCCGGGGGCCATTCGCGAGCGATCGTGAGCAGATCGGGGGTCATCGCCGTCGCGAAGGCGCCGACGAAGATCGGCGCGAGCCCGCGGTGTGTCCCTGGAGCCACGAGTTTGAAGAAGCCGGGGAAGAGTTCGGGGATCGTGCGTCCGCGATTGTCGAAGCCCGCCGGGAAGGCGCGGAAGCCCGCCCGTTCCACCGTGGGGACGAAGGAGGCGGCGCAGGCGAAGGCGACCTCGTGGCCCGCCGCCACCGCCGCCCGCGCGATGGGCACGAGCGGGTGGAAATGGCCGGAGAGCGGCACGGTGGTGAACAGGATGCGCATTTCTGCCTCCTACGTCGCCGCGATCTGCGGCTGCTTCTCCGCCGCGAGCCGTTCGAGCAGCGCCACCGCATCCTCCGGCCCCGGCAGCGCCGTTATCTCCGCTCGCGCCCGCTCCGCGCCCTCTCGATAGCCCCCTTCGCCGAGCACCGCCTGCACCGCCTCCCGGATCGCCTCCGGCGTCTGCGCCCCCGGCGCCACCGTCCGTCCCGCACCCAGCGCCTCGCATTGCTGCGCGTTCGAGAAGTGGTCCGAGCCCTGCGGCAGCAACACCAGCGGCTTCCCGGCTAGCAGCGCCGCCAGCACCGTGTTGATCCCCCCGTGGGCCACCACCGCGTCGCAGCGCGGTAGGATCAGCGTCTGCGGGATGTACCGCGCGATGTGCACGTTCCCCGGCTGCGCACCGAACGCCTCCGGATCCACGTTGCGCCCCACCGTCAGGACCAGGTTCACCGGTTCGTCGCCCAGCGCCGCCAGGATCGCGTCGAAGATCGGGCGCGCGAAGTTGAACACCGTGCCGAGGGTCGCGTAGACGGTCGGCCGATCCGGCAGCGACGCGACCCAGTCAGGCAGCTCCTCGTCGCCTGAGCGGTCGAAGGGCATCGGGCGCAGGAAGCGGGCGGTGGGCGCCAGCGGCTCGTCGGGTGGGTGCAACGCGGGCGGCAGGAAGGCGAGGTGGAGGTAGCGGTAGGGCATCTCGACGAGAGGATCTGAGGGCAGGCCGACGCTGTCGCGCAGCGCATCGAGCGGGGCGGCCAGCGCCCAGCGGTAGGTATAGGTGTTGGTCAGCGCGGCCTGCACCGAGACGTGGGGGATGCCCCACCGCTCCGCCGCGACGCAGCCCGCGAACTCCTCGGTCTCGCGCACGACGAGGTCGGGCAGCCACTGGTCTCCCAAGGCGAGCAGGTCGGGCAGGGTGCGGCGGGCGGTGGCGTAGGGGAAGACGTAGGTGATGACGTAGCGGCCCTGCATCGCGGGGGATGAGATGGCGCGCAGGGCGGGGAAGGCGGCGATGATCTCGCCCTCATCCCAGTCGAGGCCGGTGGGGAGGTGGGGGAAGCCGGCGGCGCGCACGCGGGGGCCGAAGGAGGCGGGAGCGGCGAAGGCGACCTCATGGCCCGCGCCCCGCAGCGCAGCGGCGAGCGGGATGAGCGGGTGCAGATGGCCGAGGCCCGGCTGGGTGGTGAAGAGCACGCGCACGGCAGTCTCCTTCTTCGCCTGACGGACTGGCCGCCCCGCTGTCGCGCTGGACGGCGCTTATTACCCTGGATGCTCAACCTCAATGCTATGCGACCGAAGGGCCGGAGGCAATCCCAGCCGATGACGGATCAATGTCCGCACGCCACGTGTACGCCCTCTATTGATATTGCGGCTGCGGCGCACCCATGTCGAGATAGCGCCGCCCCCCGCTGATCCACTCGTCCGATTGCTCGACACATAGTGCCGTCACCAGCCGCAGACAAGCCGCCGGGTTCGGAAAGATGCGCACGACCCGCGTGCGCCGCTTGATCTCCTCGCTGAGCCGTTCCAATCCGTTTGTGGTCCGTATCCGGGGCCGGTGCGCTGGGGGGAATGCGAGGCACGCGAGAGACCTCTCGATCTCTTCCTCCAACAGCCGGGTGACCGCCGGGTGCGTCGGCTCCCACCGTGCCGCCACTGCTTCGGCAATCGTCATTGCCTGTTCGCGCGCTGTCGCCGCGAAGATTCCGCGCAGATCGGCCGCGAGTTCCCCGCGTCGCCCTGCTCCGACCATCTTGACGAGATCCCGAGCGAAATGGACCTGGCAACGTTGCCAGCTCGCGCCTTGAAAGTGTCGGTCAATCGCCGCCCTCAGCCCGGTGTGGCTATCGCTCGTCACGAGTCGTACGCCGCTCAGGCCACGCGCTTTAAGACCACGGAAGAGGTGCTGGTACGTCGCCTCGCTCTCGGTATCGGCGACCGCGACGGCAAGGATCTCGCGGTGGCCATCGGCCCGAACACCCGCGACGATGAGCGCCCCCTGACTGACGATCTGCCCGCCTTGCCGGACGTGTTCATAGCGGGCATCGACACTCAGATACGGATAGGTCGTCTCGGTCAGCGGACGATTGCGCCAGGCGTCCAGTTCCGCGTCCAACTGTCCGGCGAGTTCTGACACGAGACTCTTCGAGAAACTGGTGCCGCACAGCGCTTCGGTGATCTCGCGCACGTTGCGGGTGGAGACGCCTTCGACCTACATCTCCATGAGCGCCAGGACGAGCGCCTTCTCATTGCGCTGATAGCGCGCGAAGAGTTGCGTCGAGAAGGTCCCGTCCCGATCCTGCGGCACTTGCAAGGACAATGTGCCAACGCGGGTGTTGAGGGAGCGCGGCTTGAAGCCGTTGCGGTAGCCGCGCCGCTCCGGACTGCGCTCATACGACTCGGCGTGCAGGTGTGCCGTCATCTCCGCGTCGAGCACTTCCTGGATAACCCGCTCGACGATGAGTCGCAGGAAGTCCGGGTCGTCAGTCAGGATGGATTGCGTCGCTGTCGCCATGCCGGTACGCTGTTTGTAGGCCATCGTCTTCCTCCTTCGATCCGGTCAGTTGCCACACCGATCGTGGAGGACGATGGCCGCCTGTCAAAGCGGCATCGCTATTTACAGAAACTCGTGGACACTATCAGAAAGCCAGCCAAGCAGATGTGTTCGTACCAGGCATAGTATCGATATTTGAACTCGCTGGATCGATATAAGTGAAATATGACCCGGCGAAATTTACGTTATACGGGGTACCATTCACA
>JAICJW010000279.1 GCA_025928215.1 Chloroflexia bacterium
ATCAACCGTTTTATGCGCCGCTTTTTCGTGGGGGGGGCGGCCGCAACTACTGCGGCGGCAATCCTCGCCGCCTGCGGCGGAACCTGCGCCACCGACACGCCAACGCCCGGGGGCGCGACGACCGCGCCATCCGCCGCGACGACTGCTCCGGCAGCGGCAACAACCGCCCCGGCTGCGGCGACGACCGCACCATCCGCCGGGACGA
Organism: Chloroflexia bacterium; assembly: GCA_025928215.1. Classification (GTDB taxonomy): domain Bacteria; phylum Chloroflexota; class Chloroflexia; order Thermomicrobiales; family JALYUS01; genus JALYUS01. The sequence continues at coordinate 206 of JAICJW010000279.1, forward strand.
GCGCCGCGCCCGCGAGCACGTCATCCGCCGCCGGTTCCGCTGCCGCCAAGCCCGCCGGCACGGCGGCGGCCGGTTCCGCCCCCGCCGGATCGCCCGCCGCCGCCACGACCGGCAAGGTCAAATCGCAGATTGACACGGCGGGGATCAAGAAGGGCGGCACGCTGATCGAGGGCGGCGCGTCCGATGTACGCACATTTAACCCGGTCTTGCAGGGTGACACGACTTCCGGCCTCATCAATGGGCTGGTATACGACCGGCTTGTGGATATTGACCCGGACACCCTGCAACCCGTCCCGAACCTTGCGACAAAATGGGACGTTGCGGCGGACAACAAGACCTATACCTTCACCTTGAAGCAGGGCGTCAAGTGGCACGACGGCCAGCCCTTCACGGCGGACGACGTGAAGTTCTCCTACGATTCCTACATGAACCCGGACACCGGCACGCAGCGCGCCGGAACCCTCAATCAGGACATCGCCTCAGTGACGGTGAAGGACCCGCAGACGGTCGTCTTCACCCTCAAGGATGTGGTCGCTTCCTTCCTCGTCAACGATGCAAACTACAGCCTCGTCGCCAAGCACCTCTTCGGCAGCGTCGCGCCGAAGGACTTCCGCACGAATGAGTACAGCACGACGAAGCCAGTCGGTACGGGGCCGTTCAAATTCAAGGAGTACACGCAGGGCGATCACGTCACGCTCGTCGGCAACCCGGACTACCACAAGGGCGCGACCGCGCTCGACACTTACATCTACAAGGTCGCGAAGGACTCCACCACTCTCTATCAGCAAATGAAGACGGGGGAAGTGGATTACGGCTCGCTCTCGCCCGAACTCTACGATGATGCGACGAAGCAGGCGAACCTCAACATCGCGACGTATGACACCTTCTCCTTCACCTACTTCGGCTACAACCTCGACCCGGCCCACACAACGCTCTTCCAGGATGTCAAGGTGCGGCAGGCGCTCTTCTACGCGGTGGACCGCGCCTCGATCGTCAAGAAGCTCTTCAATGGCCTCGGCGTCGTCGCTGTCGGCACGGAGCCGGTGCTCTCATGGGCGTATCAGCCGGACAAGATTACGACGAAATACGAGTACGACCCGAAGAAAGCGGCACAAATGCTCGACGATGCGGGCTGGAAGGCGGGCGCGGACGGCATCCGCGCGAAGGACGGCAAGCGCATGTCCTTCTCGATGTGGACAAACAGCGGCAACAAGACGCGCGAGAACTACCTGCTCGTTTTGCAGGAATCCTGGAAGGCAATCGGCGTCGAGATGAAGCCGCAGTTCGAGGAGTTCAGCGTTTACCTCGACCGGATCAACAAGACGTTCGACTTCGAGATGTTCCTCGTTGGCTTCTCCTGGGGCGTGGACCCAGACCAGACGACGATGTGGGATACCAATCAACATACCAGCGGGTTCAACAGCTACAAGTACAGCAATCCGAAGGTAGATAAATTGCTGGCGGACGGCCTGCACACGCTCGATCAGGAGAAGCGGAAAGCGATTTACCTCGATATGCAGAATCAGGTGCTCGCCGACGCGCCCGCGATGGTCTCCGACTTCCCGAAGGGAATCATCGGCGTCAACAAGCGCGTCAAGAACCGCATCCCGAACGGCGTCGCCGGTTCCGACCGGAACAACGCGTACCAGTGGTACGTGACGGACGGGAAGTAAACCTCACCCCCCGGCCCCCTCTCCATTGCGACGGAAAGGGGGAGAGGGGAAGGGGAGAGGGAGTGAGGTAGGTGATGCGGGAGATTGTCGAGCGGGCGCGAGAGTTCCGCACGGTGCCGACGCGGTCGGAAGCATTGCTGTGGGATGCCTTGCGGGACCGGCGATTGCTCGGCGCGAAGTTCCGTCGGCAATCCGTCATCGGTCCCTTCATCGTGGATTTCTGCGCGGAGCGGCACAATCTCTTCGTTGAAGTGGATGGGGCGGTTCACGACGGCCATCGCGAGCACGATGCCGAACGGCAACACAAACTGGAATCGGAAGGATACCGCCTGCTCCGTGTTCCCGCCGAGTCTGTCGAAACCGATCTTTCAGGCGTCCTTGCAACCATCGCGACGCACCTGCGTCCGCGTCCGTCTCGCTCCCCCTCTCCTTTGCCTTCGGGCAAAGGAGAGGGGGCTGGGGGGTGAGGTTTCTCCATGGGTAGATTTGTCATCCGCCGGTTGATCCAGTTGCCGTGGCTGGTCCTCGGCATCACGCTCATCGTCTTCGCCATTGTCCATCTGACGCCCGGCAGCCCGATAGACGAGTATCGGTTCGATCCGAACGTCAAACCGGCCGACCTCGAAAGCCTGAAGAAGACACTCGGCATTGATAAGCCGCTGCCGGAGCAGTATGTCACCTGGATTACCCAACTCGCGCACGGCGATATGGGCATCTCCCTGAAGACGTACCGGCCCGTCCGTCAGACGCTTCAGGAGCGGGTCGGCAACACGCTGGTGCTCACCCTCACCGCGCTCTTCCTCGCCCTCATCATCGCGATTCCGGTCGGCGTCATCTCCGCGATCAAACGCAACACGCTCTTCGATTACCTCGCTACGATCTTTTCGACGCTCGGCCAGGCGATTCCCTCCTTCTGGCTCGGGCTGCTTTTGATTCTCTTCTTCGCGGTGCAATTCCAGTCGTGGGGGTTGCCGTGGCTGCCGTCGGGCGGAACGCAGACGCTGCCGCATGGCGGCGACCCACTCGATCGCGCCAAGCATCTCATCCTCCCCGCGCTGACGCTCGCCCTCGTGCAGGTGGCGCGCTGGATTCGCTATATCCGCGGCCAGATGCTCGAAGTGCTCAATCAGGATTACGTGCGGACGGCGCGGGCAAAGGGAGTGGATGAGCGGACGGTGATGATGCGCCATGCCTTCCGCAACGCCTCCCTGCCCCTCATCACGCTGGTGGGGCTTGATATTCCGGTCCTTTTCGCCGGCGCGACGATCACCGAGACGATCTTTTCGTGGCCCGGCGTCGGCAGTTTCATCGTCGAGTCGGCCCGGAACCGCGATTACACCGTCGTGATGGGGCTGGCGCTCTTCTTCGCGATTGTTACGGTACTCTCGAACCTGCTGGCGGATGTCTTCTACGGCGTCGCGGATCCGCGCGTCCAATACGAATAAGAGCGAGGAAGGACGAATGGTAGCGGAGATTCCCTCTCAGCGCGCGGCGACCGCCGTTCTCAGTGGTCAGGAGGATCGCTCGGCGTTCCGGAAGCCGCGCAGCAACGCGGCGCGGGCGTGGCGTCGCTTTCGGGGCAACAAGATGGCGCTCGCCGCGCTGGTCGTCATCGGCGTGCTCGTTCTCACGGCGCTCTGCGCGCCCCTGATCTCGCGGTACATCACCCATTACAGCGTATCGAAGCAAAGCCTGCTGGACAATTTCGACCCCGCAAGCCGCGCGCACTGGTTCGGGACGGATGAACTGGGCCGCGACGTGCTGACGCGCATCGTCTACGGCGCGCAGGTCTCGCTCGGCGTCGCCGCCCTCGCAGTGGTGGTGGCAGTGGTCGTCGGTACGCTCGTTGGCGCGGTCGCCGCCTACTACGGCGGCTGGGTGGACACCGTGCTGATGCGCTTCGTGGATTTGATGCTCTCGATTCCGGGGCTGATCCTGCTCATCCTGATCGGCGCGCTCTTCCGCGTCGGCCCGGTGGTCCTCTCCGTCGTGATCGCGCTGCTCGGCTGGTTTGGGTTGTCGCGGCTCGTGCGTTCGGAGATTCTCTCGATTCGGCGGCGCGAATATGTCGAGGCGGCGCGCGTGATCGGCGCGCCGGACCGCGTCATCATCACGCGGCATATCCTGCCGAATGTGACGCATCTCGTCATCATCTTCGCGACGAACGCGGTGCCCGGCTTTATCCTCACCGAGGCGGCTCTTTCATTCCTCGGCCTCGGCATCCAGCCACCGACGCCCTCCTGGGGCAATATGCTCACGAACGCGCAGCAATATCTCACGAAGTCGAAGGGATTGGTCTTCATCCCTGGCTTCTTCATCGCCCTCACCGTGCTCGCGCTGATCATCGTCGGCAACGCCCTCCGCGAGGCCCTGGACCCGCGATTGAGTAAGTGAGGTTCTTTCACCCCGCATGCTTGAACCGCGCTGCCTGCATCGTCAGCGGGCCGCCATCGCGGAGGGTGTGGGCTTCGATCACTGCCGCAAGGACGAGGACGGAATCGCCCGCCTCCAGGGTGTTCACGATACGGCATTCGAGCGCGCCGAGTGTCTCCGCGATCAATGGACAGCCCGTCGCACTGCCCGGTGACCACGCCACTGATGCGAACTTGTCCGGCACGTTCGTGCTGTGCCGACCGAGCAACCCCGCCAGTTCGCGCTGCTCCGCCGCGAAAACGCAGAGCGCGAAAACGCCCGTCCGCATGACCAGCGCGCGCGTCCGGCTCTCCCGCTCCATGCTGACGGCGATCAGCGGGGGCGCGAACGAGACCTGCGTCGCCCAGTTGACCGTCATCGCTGCCGTCTGCTCGCCCTCCCGCGCCGTCACCGCATAGAGTCCGTACGAAAAGAGCCGCAGCACCTGTTTCTTCGCTGTTTCGTCCATTGGCCTAACCCCCGGCCCCCGACCCCACCGGGGAAGGGGAGCACATGCGAATCGTAGGGTCCTATCGTACACTGACTGCATTGTTGGCGTTTATCTTGCTCCCCCTTCCCGCGTCGGGAGGGGGGCCGGGGGGTTAGGCATGAATCTCTGCATGGTGGGCTACGGGACGATTGCGAAGGCGCATACGAAGGCGTTTCGCGATGAGGGTGTAACGCTCGATACCGTGGTAGGGCGGCTGCCGGAGCGGAGCGCGGCATTCGCGGCGGAGCAGGGATACGCCCGCACAACGACCGATCTCGCGGAAGCGCTGGCCCGGCCGGAGATTGATCTCGTCGCGATCTGCTCGCCGAGCGAGGCGCACGCCATGCAGACGGAGCAGGCGCTGATGGCGGACAAGCATGTGCTCGTCGAGATTCCGCTGGCGATGTCGTACACCGAGGGGCGGTTACTCGCGGGCCTCGCGCGGGAGCGGGGCCGGACGCTGATGGTCTGCCATACGCACCGCTACCGCAGCCAGACACAGGAGGCGAAGCGACGGATCGTGGCGGGCGAACTGACGCTGCACAACATCATCAGCCGCTATGTCTTTTTCCGGCGCGAGAATCGCGACCTGACCGGCAAGGCGCGTTCCTGGACGGACAATCTGCTCTGGCATCACGGCAATCACGCGACCGATCTCTGCCTCTGGCTGCTCGGCGTCACCGATATCGCGGGTCTCTCCGTCACCGCACAGATCGCGCTGCCGGATCAGAAGATGGCGTCGTTCCTCGATCTCTCGCTGCTCGTCCGCACACCGATGGATCAACTCGTCTCAGTCAATATGTCCTACAATTCGCACATAAGCCTCTACGATTACCTGCTGATCGGGCGGGAGGAATCGCTCGTCCTGCCGGGGCAGGGGCCGGACCCGGTCAACGGCGTCGCGGCGCAGGATCACGATTTCCTCACCGCCGTCCGTACAGGGAGCGAACCGGCGATCAGCGCCGAATCCGTCCTCCCCGCCCTCTGGGTCTTGCAGCAAGCCCAGGATCAATACGACATCTTCCTTCAGCACCATCCCGGCGCCGCCCATCCCATCGCACCCTGAAACCGGGAGAAAACCAATTGAACCGCAGAGACGCGGAGGACGCAGAGAAACACTGAGAAAAGAATGAGGAAGAGGGGAAATCTAATTTACTCTCCCTTCCGCTCTTCCTCTTCCCACTCTGCGTCCTCTGCGTCTCTGCGGTTCGTCTCCGGTTTCGTCCCTGGGTTAGGCCTTCGCTGTCGCGAGCATTTCGGCATCGGCGGGGTAGTCGGGGTAGCGTTCGGCGCTCTCGAGGCGGGGCGCGCCAAG
>JAICJW010000545.1 GCA_025928215.1 Chloroflexia bacterium
CATCCACCCGACCACCACCCGAGGATTTTCTGACCGTGTCGTTGGCAGCGGGGGTGTCGACGCGACACTCCGAAGAGCGAGGGAGAGCATGATGGAAGCAGCACGGCAATTACGCATGACCCGGCGGACGATCCTGAAGAGCAGCATCGCCGCGACGGCGGCAATCGCGCTCGCGGCCTGCGGCGGCGCGGCCCCGACGCCGACACCGGCGCCCGCCGCGAAGGCGACTACCGGTACAAACGCCGGTACAGGCGCGAGCACGACGACCGGCGCGGCATCAAGCACCAGCCCGACCGTCGCGGCAGCGGCCGGCTCCGCCACCAGCCCGACGACCGCGGCAGCGGCGGGCGGGGCGCCGAAGAAGGGCGGGACGCTAAAGATCAGCCAGCCAATCCCAATCACCCCGTTCGAGTTTCAGCAATTGGGTCCGCACACCGCGACAACGATCCTCGGCGTCTTCGATACGCTGATCCGCTTCGACGCGAAGCAGCAACCGCAACCCTGGCTCGCGGAGTCCTGGTCCTACAACGCGGACAAGACCGAACTGACGTTCAAACTGCGGCAGGGCGTCGTCTATCACACGGGGCGCGCGTTCACGAGCGACGATGTCAAGTTCAACCTGACGCGTGTGCAGGACCCGAAAGTGGCATCCCAGCTCGCGGGCCAGGCGAAGACGATCACCGACATGACATTGCCGGATAAGCAGACGATCGTCCTCAAGTTCGCGCAGCCAAATCCCGCCATTTTCGATGCCCTGAATATCCTCGCGATCCTCGATTCGGAGACGGCCGCGAACCTTGAGGGCGCGAAACAGGTGATCGGCACCGGCCCGTTCGTCTGGAAGGACTACGTACCGGGAAGCAAGGTGACCCTCATTCGTAATGACAAATACTGGCAGAGCGGCAAGCCGTATCTCGACGGCATCGAGTTGCAGATTACCGACGACAAGCAATCCATGGTCACCGCCGTGGAGAGCGGCCAGCGCGACCTCGCCTGGCAGGTTCTTCCCCAGGACCTCAACCGGCTCAAAAGCAATGCGCAGGCGATGAGCGTCGTCAGTGACGCGGGCGCGCAGTTCTACTACATCGGTGTCAATACCCAGGGCGATGGCGTGACGGACAAGCGCGTGCGGCAGGCCTTTGACTTCGCGATTGATCGCAAGCGGATCACGGACACGCTGATCTTCGGCCTCGTCCAGCCGGATACGATTGCCTGGCCGCACTCCTCCCCAGCCTACAACGCGACGATCTCGAACTCGGTCACCTTCGATCTCGACAAGGCGAAGTCACTCTTTCAGGCGGCGGGCGTCGCACCGAACACAACTTTCATGATCGAGGCCAACGCGCAGGACCCGATCAACGGGAAGATCGCACAGATCGTCCAGTCCGACCTCACGAAGATCAACATCAAACTGGACATCCAATCGGTGGAGAACTCGGTCTTCCAGAGCAAGTTGCAGCAGGCGGGATTCAAACAGCTCTTCGCGAACACCGAAGGCTTCTCGAACTTCAACCCCGGCGCATGGTTCATCACCGCCTATCCGGTGCGCATTCCGGACAACGCATCGAAGTTCACGCCACCCGAATACAGCGACTTGATAAAGAAGATGCAGGTGGAGCCGGATCCAACCAAACTAAAGGCGCTCTACGACCAGATGGATACGATGCTCCTCGACGGGGCGTTCAACCTCTGCATCTGCCAGGCGCCGCAGGGATGGGTGTTGCAAAAGAGCGTCAAGGGATTCACGTACGATACCTTCAATTTCATCCAACTCGGTGATGTCTGGCTCGATAAATAGCAGGGGTTCGCGCGATGTTGCGATACATTGTCCGGCGGGTCCTCATGGCGCTGCCGACGCTGATTCTGGCGTCGCTGGCGATCTTCCTCATCCTCCATCTCATTCCCGGCGATCCGGCGGCGATTATCGCGGGCGGCGATGCCACCCCCGCGCAGGTCGCCGCCGTGCGCAAGGATCTCGGGCTGGATAAGCCGCTCGTCGTGCAGTACGGCATCTGGAGCGGTCATGTGCTGCGCGGCAACTTCGGCAACTCCCTGATCGGCAAGTACCCGGTCTGGGACCAGATCAAGCACGCCTACCCCGCGACGCTCGAACTGACGATCGCGGCGCTCATCCTCGCCCTGCTCGTCGCCGTGCCGCTCGGCATCCTCGCCGCCCTCCATCCCCGCTCGTGGCTCGACCGCGCGATCAGCGCCTTCAATGCCTTCGCCATCGGCATTCCCAACTTTCTGCTCGGCATCCTGCTCATC
>JAICJW010000388.1 GCA_025928215.1 Chloroflexia bacterium
CCGATGCCGCGGGTGCGGTGGCGACAGCGACCGTCGGCGCGCTCGTTGCTGGCGCGATCGTCGGTGAGGCTGGTATGGCAGTCGCGGCGGACGCACTCGACGCGGCGCGTGTGGGAACGTCAGTCGGCACGGATGCGCTGGCAGCGTTTGCCGTCGGCGCGGTCGTGGCCGCCGCGGCGGTTGGATTGGCTGGCGCGCTTGTCGCGGTCGTGCTCGCGCTCCCACCGCACGCGGCGAGAAGGCTGAGCACGAGCAGAGCAATGAGCGGCAGAAGTCGGATTCGCATGATGTTCCCTTCGTCTTTATCTCAGTACCAGGAGAATCCGTGGCACGCGCCCTCTACTTTCTCTACGCGAATAGCGTCTCGCTGGATGCATTGCCAGCGGGCAACAGGCGTGCGAACATCGGCATGCGAGCAGGGCGAGCACGATGCGGGGGGGCGGGAATGGCGAGCGCGGAACGGCAGCAGGCGGCGGATGTTGTCATCATCGGTGGCGGGGTGATGGGCTGCGCCATCGCCTATGAACTGGCGATGCGCGGCGTTGCCGTGATAGTCGTCGAGCAGCGCGAAGTCGCCGCGTCCGCCTCCGGCGCATCGGCGGGCGGCGTGCGGCAGCAAGGGCGCGACTTGCGCGAACTTCCCCTCGCGCTGCGGGCGATCCCCCGCTGGCCCGGCCTCGCCGACCGCCTCGGCGCGGATGTCGAGTACCGGCGTGGCGGCCACCTGACGCTGATTGAAGATGAGGCGATCCTCCCTGCTTTCGCCCAGTCCATCACGCGGCAGCAGGAGGCGGGGCTGGACATTCGCCTCGTCGAGGCGCGCGACCTCGAACGGATCATGCCGGGCGTTTCCGCGACCGTCGTCGCGGGGTCCTACACGCCGGAGGACGGCCACGCCAACCCGATCCTGACGACCAAAGCCTTCGCGGATGCGGCGATCCGGGCCGGCGCGCGCATCCTCGAACGGACGGCGATGACAGGTTTTGCGAAGGATGCCGCAGGCCGCATTGTCGCAGTGGAGACGACAGCGGGGACGCTTCCCTGCCGTTGGGCGGTCAATGCGGCGGGCGCGTGGGCGGGCGAGGTGGCGCGGCGCGCGGGGACGGAAATCCCCCTGCATCCCGCGTGCTATCAGATGCTCGTCACCGCCCCCGCGCCACATCTCCTCGATCCGGTCGTCGGCTGCGTCGGGCGGCCGCTCTCGCTCAAACAGGTGCCGGAGGGCGGCTTTGTCGTTGGCGGCGGTTGGGCGGGAACGGTGCATCTCGACAACGGCCGGGCGGGTACCGTCGGCGCGCATATCGCGGGGAGCGCGGCGGCCTGCACGGGTATCCTGCCCCTGTTGCGGCGGCTCCCGCTTCTGCGTGCCTGGAGCGGCATGGAGGGTGAAAGCCCGGATGGCATCTCGATGATCGGCCCCGCGCCGGACGTGCCGGGCCTCTTCCATTGCTGCGGCTTCACCGGCCACGGTTTCGCGATCTCGCCGGAGGTTGGTGCGGTGGTCGGCGAATGGCTGGCGACCGGCACGCCACCGTACGACATGCACCACTTCGATCCGGCACGCTTCGCGGGCGGCGCGATCCCCGCCCGCGTGCTGCCAATGGGCACGACGGACTTCACCCGCAACGAACCCGCGCAACAACCGGGATAATCTTTCGGCGCATGCCGCCAAACGGCTTTACATAATCCCATCGTCTTGTTAAAATATGCGGAAGACCACCGACACTCGGACTACTGGTGCGCCCCCCTGTCGGGTCGGCCTTCGTATTGCCGCCGCTCGCGTATGCGGGGTGGCCACATTCCCTGTGATGCCTCTCATCGCGCGGCGGCGCTCGAAAAAGGAGGAAGATCATGTGCATCTACCTTGGAGGCTTCGACTTTGACGGACCGTACCGCCTCGATCATTGGCATCCCCCGCATGAGGATGGCGTGTATGTCCTCATGCGACGCTCCATGCAGACGGACGGCACAACGTCCTTCACTCCCATCTACTTCGGCGAAACAGACGATCTTGCCGCGCACGATTTCCCGGCAGGGCATGCGCGCTATGCCTGCTGGATCAAAGAGGCGGGATCGTTAGCGAATCTCTCCATTGGCGTCCATTACATGCCGGGAGCGATGAAGTTCGCACGGCAGATGATCGAGACGACGCTGCTCGGACAGTACCATCCCGTCTGTAATTACGAGTGGCCGCATATGTGGGCGGTCGCGAAGGAGATGCAACTGCACGAGCGCGAGCGGCGACATTCGCGGTAATCCGTGCGGAATCAGGTCATCGCTGCTCTCTTTTTCCCACTCCGCTGACAGTGGCACTCCCATTTCGACGGAATGGGGAAATGTCTGCTATCATTGCGTGCGGTGAATTCGCGACGAAGCGCATTGGGGAGCGGGAAAAAGATGGCAGTGGCGGACGGCACCGAGCATCTCGACAAGGCGATCAAACAGACCGTCAAAACCTTCAAGGCAGCGAGCGCGATGCAGGTCTGGACCTGGTCCATGAACCGCGAAGGCGATCTGCTGATCATCGAGCATCGCCTTGATGCACTCGCACGGTCGGGGATGCTTCACCGGATAGACAACTCGTTCCCGCCCGCCTACAAAATGGGGCGCTGGAAGTAGGGAGGCGTGATGGCCGAGCATGCGGAAGAGTTCACCGAGGAATCTTTTGGCAAATGCCCGGAATGCGGCGCGGCGATGGAGGTTGAGGGGCAGGACGCGATGAGCGCCGTGGACACAACGCGCGTGATCGGGGACACAAAGGCGCTCCAGCGCCAATCCGACAACAGCCGCTTCGCCACGCGCCTTCGCTGCGAGAACGGCCACCAGTGGTGGATGCTGACAGAGGATGTGCGCACGGCGGGGTAGAAACGACGATTGCGTTTCGCGGGAGGGTAGGGGGATGGCAGAGCACGAGCATACGCAGGGTTCCGGGCCGAAGGTGGAAGATCATGACGGAATTTCCTGCATCCGGGGCAGCGAGAAGGTTCGGGAGTGGAACAATATCAACTACGCGCTCGGCCTCTCCGGCAAGAATACAAGCGCGCAACACCTCTCCATGAATGTCGCCACCGTGCCACCCGGCGGTGTTGCCTACGCCCACATCCATGATGGCTTCGAGGTGATGCTCTATATCCTGCATGGCCATGTCCGCCACGAGTACGGCGAAGGGTGCAAAAAGGTCGTCGAAAACAAAGCGGGCGATTTCATCTTCATCGAGCCAGGCGTCCCGCATGAAGTCTTCAACATGAGTGACACCGAACCAATCGTTGCCGTCGTCGCCCGTTCCGCCGCCGACGAGTGGGACAAGATCATCCCGTACGACCGCACGACCGGCAAATCGGGCTAATCGTCTCCCGGCTAGAAAAGCAAATCCCCGCAACGCGGGATGCTTGACATCCCCGCTGACCGCGTGCTACACATTCTTTGTTACTGAAAGAAAGACTGTGGGAAGGCAGCAATGACCCTAATTAGCGGCACACCCCAGACGATGGCGCGCGTCAACCGCTCGGCGATTCAGCGGGCGATTGAGGAATGGGGGCCAATCTCACGGGCTGATCTCGCGCGGCGGCTCTCGCTCAGTGGCGCGACGGTGACGCGCGTCGTCGCCGGGCTGCTGGCCGGGGGGGTCGTCGTCGAAGATCGCCAAGACGTCTCCACGGGCGGGCGGCGGCCGATCCTGCTCAAGGTCGCGCCGCGCGCCTCGACGGTGATCGCGGTGGATGTCGGCGGGACGAAGATTGCCACGGGCATCGTTGATCGCACCGGCGGTATCCTCTACGAGCATGTCGCGCCGACGCGGCAAGGAGATACCACGCCCCTCACCGTCCTCCTGCGCGAATTACAGGCGGCACAGAGCGATGCCGCGCGGCACGGCATCACACTCGGCGGTATCGGCATCGGCGCGCCGGGCATCGCGCACCAGCAATCGGGCACGGTTGAGTATGCGCCCGCCGTCGGCTGGCATGGCTTCCCGCTGCGGCGCGCGGTGGAGGAAGCAACCGGCCTGCGAACATTCATCGAGAATGACGGCAACCTCGCCGCGCTCGGCGAGTACGCCTACGGCGCGGGGCAGGGGGAGCGCTGCCTCGTCGTGATTGTCGTCGGCACGGCGGTCGGCAGCGGCATGGTGATCGAAGGGCGGCTCCATCGCGGGGCGCACGAGGCAGCGGGGGAGGTCGGCTACTTCCTCCCGAACCGGGCCG
>JAICJW010000421.1 GCA_025928215.1 Chloroflexia bacterium
ACCCCGATACGGAGATGCCCTTCCGCTACCTGCATCTCGCCGCGGAGCCGCCGCGCTTTCGGCTAGAGGACGGACCCCTCGGGCCGACCGTCCATCCCCTGCGCCCGGTGAACTTCGAATCCGGCGATGAGGCACTCCCGTCATGGGTCGCGGCGTTGCCCGACCGCCCGACCGTCTATGCCACGCTCGGCACGGTCTTCAATAACGCGCACGGGATCTTCGCCGCCATCCTCGCCGCGCTGCGCGACGAGCCGGTGAACCTGATCGTCACCGTGGGGCGGGACAACGACCCCGCCGCCTTCGGGCCGCAGCCGCCGAACGTCCACATCGAGCGATTCATCCCCCAGAGCGCCTTGTTGCCGCACTGCGACCTCGTCGTGCACCAGGGGGGCTTCAGCACGGTGACGGGGACGCTGAACGCGGGATTGCTGATGGTGATCATCCCGATAAGCGCCGATCAGCCGTACAACGCGGCGTGCTGCGCCGTACTTGGGGTGGGGGTGGTGATCGAGCCGGGAGAGCGGAGCGCGGAGGCCATCCGGGCAGCGGCGCGCACGGTCATGGACAATCCATCGTACCGGCGGAACGCGGAGCGGCTGCGCGACGAGATGGCGGCGCTGCCAGGGCCGGAGTATGCGGTGGCGCTGCTTGAACGGCTCGCGGCGGAGAGACAGCCGCTGCCCACATCGTAAGGAGAGGAGGCAGTCACCCTGATACGTTGAACCCCGTGGAGGAATGTACAGAACTTCGCGGACACAACCGCGATCCCTCCTGCGAACTGCCTATGGCCTTGCAAAGCAGATACAGCGTGCGCCGCTAACCCAAACGCAGTACGATATCAACATGAGCAGAACCTGACCGGAGCCCCGAAAACATGTCCGGTGCTGACGCGAGGGCTGTGTTACAATCCTCCCTTGTTTGCTGACTGGTGGATGCGCGTCGTCTTCAGGGGGATACGGGATCATGAGTGAGCGGCGGATGGGGCAGCAGGCGCTGGATTACCGGCGGAAGTATCGGGGCGTGATCGGGGTCGAGAGCAAGATACCGGTGCGCGATGCCTCGGTGCTCTCCCTCATCTACACGCCCGGTGTCGCCGAGCCGTGTCTGGAGATTGCCCGCGATGCCGAGCGCTCCTTCGACCTGACGATGCGCGGCAACACCGTCGCCATCATCACCGACGGCACGGGGCTGACGGGCGGGCCGGAGCCGCAACCGGAGGCGGCGCTGCCCCTGATGGAGGCGAAGTCGGTTATCTTCAAGACCTTCGCGGGTATTGATGCCTTCCCGATTGCCCTCAACACGAGCGACATCAGCCGCGTCGTCCAGACCGTCAACGCGATGACGCCGACCTTCGGCGCGATCTGCCTCGACACGATGGCCGCGCCGCACTCCTTCTCCGTCGCCGATCATCTCGAAAAGGCGGCGACCGTTCCCGTCTTCGCCAATGGCCACCACGGCACCGGCGTGCTCGTCTATGCCGCGCTCGTCAATGCCCTCAAGGTCGTCGGCAAGTCGCTGGAGCGTTGCCGGATCGTCATCAACGGCGCGGGTGTCGCGGGGATCGGCGTCGCGCGGCTGCTGCGGCGGATGGGCGCGCACGATCTCGTCGTCTGCGACCGCGCCGGGGCGATCTACTCCTACCGTGAGGAGCGGATGAACTGGGCGAAGGCGTACCTCGCCAAGGAGACGAACCCCGAAAACCGCATCGGCTCCCTCGCGGATGTCATCGTGGGCGCGGATGTCTTTATCGGCCTCTCCGCCGGGAATACGCTGACCGGCGAGATGGTCGCAACGATGGCGAAGGATGCCATCGTCTTCGCCCTCGCCGTGCCGACACCGGAGATTGACCCGATTGTCGCGCGGGAGGCGGGCGCGAAGATCGTCGCCACGGGGCGCAGCGACTACACGAACCAGCTCGATGTCGCGCTCGTCTTCCCCGGATTCTTCCGTGGCCTTCTGGATTGCCGCGCCCGGAACATTCGCCTGCGCACCCTCCGCTATGCCGCCGAGGCGCTGGCCGGGCTGGTCGCGCCGGACGAGTTGCACGCCGATCACATCGTTCCCGCCATCTTCGATTTCCGGGTCGCCCCTGCCGTCGCGGCGGCGGTGGCGCGGGCGACGAATGAGGCGATGGAGGCCCGCCTGCGCGCCGATCCGGATGAGGTCGCCGAACGGACGCTACGCTACTGCTACGAGGGGCGGCTGATGGAGAATCATCGCCCGCACCACCGCGAGATGACCTTCCGCGAGGAAGCGATTGATCTCCGGGAGCGGTACGGCGGCGTGCTCGCCGTGCGCTCGAAGATCCCGATTCGCGATCAGCACATGCTCAATATGCTCTACGTTCCGCCCGCCGCCCTCGCTCCGGCGGAGGAGATTCGCGCCAACCCGATGAGCGTCTACGACCTGACGGCGAAGGGGAACCTCGTCGCCATCGTCACGGACGGTTCCGCCGTCCTCGGCTTGGGAGATATCGGGCCGCGCGCCGCCCTGCCGGTGATGGAAGGTAAAGCGGTGCTCTTCCAGACCCTCGCGGGCGTCGAGGCGTTCCCGATCTGCCTCGCCTCCCGGCAGGTGGACGAGATCGTGGACATCGTCAAGGCGATTGCCCCGACCTTCGGCGGCGTCAATCTGGAAGATATCGCCGCGCCGCGCTGCTTCGAGATCGAGCGGCGGCTGAAGGAGGAATTGGATATTCCCGTCTTCCACGACGATCAGCACGGCACGGCGGTCGTCACGCTCGCCGCCCTCATCAACGCCCTCCGGCTCGTCAACAAGAAGATCGAGGATGTCCGCATTATCATGAATGGCGCCGGTGCGGCGGGGATCGCCGTCACCGATCTCCTGATGCTGGCGGGCGCGAAGGATGTCGTCCTCTGCGACACGAAGGGTGCACTGGCGCGGGGCCGCGCCGGGATGAACGCCTTCAAGGACGAGGTCGCGGCGCGGACGAATCCGGGGCGGCTGGACGGCTCACTTGCGGACGTGATGGAGGGCGCCGACGTCTTCATCGGCGTCTCCGCGCCGGGCTGCGTGACGGTGGAGATGGTGCAGTCCATGGCGCCCGGCGCGATTGTCTTCGCGATGGCGAACCCGGTGCCGGAGATCGCGCCCGATGCCGCTCGTGCCGGGGGCGCGGCGGTGATCGCCACCGGCCGCAGTGACTACCCGAATCAGGTGAATAACTCCGTCGCCTTTCCCGGCATCTTCCGGGGCGCCCTCGATGTCCGGGCGCGGGGGATCAACGACGCAATGAAGATCGCGGCGGCGGAAGCAATTGCCGCCCTCGTCACCGAGGACGAGCTGCGCCCCGACTATATCCTGCCCAAGAGCCTCGATCTGCGCGTCCCCTCCAAGGTGGCGGCAGCCGTCGCCCGCGTCGCGATGGAGACGGGGATGGCCCGCATCACGGTGGACGCGCAGCGCATCGAACAGAATACGCGCGATCTCATCTACGAGGGGCTGATCGCGGCGGTGTGAGGTGGGGTAGCAAGTAACACGTAGTCAGTATCCCTCGTAGGAGTGGGTCAGTTTGAATCGTGCTGTGTCACGTAGTAACGTGAGAGTCAGCGGTCATTGCAGCGATAACGCCGGAAGAACGCCGGGAATCGGCAACGAAGGCGGCGGTGCGATGAGGGAAGAAGGATCATGGCAATGGATGAGCAAACACCCCGCACTGATTCGCCGCCGTGCCCTGAGTGCGGC
>JAICJW010000239.1 GCA_025928215.1 Chloroflexia bacterium
CCCATTTCCATCCGATGTCCCGCAACTCGTCGTACTCGGTGGAACCTGCGAGCCGTCCGGGAGCGTGACTTGATTGGCGTATGGGTGAATCCCCATCGCCTGCCCCGCCTGCGTCCAAGAGGCGACATCCGACGCCGAGGGCTGGGAGGCTTGCGCGGCATAGAAGGTGATATGTCCGCCGAACTTCTCGATGCTGGTGAGTTCGTTCGTGTAGTATGATGTTGGGTTACCATGTGCATCTCCCGTCAGCACCAGCACGGTTCCCGCGTTCTGCGGGAAGTACCAGAGATGGGGCATCGGCGCTGCACTCATCGTAAGAACAGCCTTCGCCAGCAGGCGCTGCTGCTCGTCCGCCTGCGGGATCGGCACGTCGTTGAGATCCACGTACCCCGCGAAGAGGTCCGTCGTTCGGTAACCGTTCGTGCCCGCATGCAAGCCGACGCGGCTCGGCTGGCTCTGGCGGGTGTAAACGACGCTCTGCGCAAGGTCGTATGCCCAGAGCATCGCCTGCCCCTGCCCATTTGCCATGAGCGTCACCGCCGGGTAGGGCGTGGCGGCGGCGAAGGAGGAGTAGAGTTTGGCGACGGCAGTTGCGCCGCTGAGGGTGTAGTTGTCGGCGGGGGCGTGAACCTGCAGGGGCGTCGTATTGAAGTTGCCGCCAAGGCCGCCGCCGATGATCGCCATATATCCCTCATTGGTCGTGCTCCCTACCGGGGTGACGCCGAAGAGGGAAGCGAGCGCGGCAGGGGGATGCATGGCGATGAGCTTGCCGCCCCCCTGAACGTAGGCTGTCAGGGTAGAGACGAGGGAAGGAGAAATCGCGGAAGCGGGGCCAAGGATCACCACCGCATAGGTAGCGAGGGAGGGGCCGGTGATGCTGGCAAGATCGGCAGTGGCGAAGGTGGGAAAGCCCTCGGCGCGGAGGACTTCACCGAGGTAGGGGCCGAAGGGATCGGTCGTGTTTGCGCTGTCCGTCACCAGCAGGATAGACGACCCCGCACCCACGACATGAGCGGCAGGGCCGACCGTCGTTAGCGCGACGACGAGACCGAGGAGGGTACACCCGACGATGCCGAGGCGCATTTGGAATTCCCACCCTCGAAACCATGTGCCTAATTTCACTTCGTCCTCGCATCCGTTCGCTTCAAAGCCGTACGATGCCATGCTCCCCATGCCTCACTGGGTCGGAGGGATGCCATACTCAATCCGCCGCCTCCGCCACAGCAGGAGTGGCGGGATAAACGATCTGTGGTATCAGTTGCCGTTCAATCCGCTGGACAACCGCAGCGAGGTCGGCGGCAATCATGAAATTGCCGATGCCCAATGCGGGAGCACGGATGACGTCCTCGCGCCCTTGCCCCGTCAGGACCAAAGCGGTACGGCATCCCGCCGCCTGCCCGGCAATAACATCACTGCATGAATCCCCCACCATCAGGCAGCGGGACAAATCGAGGCCATAGTGGGCCGCGAGATCGAGATGCATACCCGGCGCCGGCTTCCGGCACCCGCATTGCTCGTCCGGCCGATGCGGGCAGAACGCGACCTTGACAATCGCACCGCCGACCGCAGCGATCTCGGCGCACATCCGCGCGTGAATCGCTTCGATCGTCTCGCGCGCAACGATCCCCCGATTCACAATCGCCTGATTTGTGACGATGAAGACGGGGAGACCGAGCGCGGCGAGTCGCGCGAGCGCCGCTTTCACGCCGGGGAGAAACGCAAACTCCTCCCACCGCGTGACATGCGTGATGCGACGTTCATTGATCACGCCGTCACGATCGAGGAAGATTGCCTGTAACCCCTTAGCCGTCGGCAGCAGCGGTGGAAACGTCACTTGCATCATGGGCGATAACCTCCCGCAAATATGAGCAGACCGCGTGCTGGATGATGAGATGGGCATCCTCAACCTGCGCCATGACTACACAGGGAACCAGGACGGTGCGGTCGCACCGCGCGACCAACTTTCCGCCATCGAACCCGGTGAAGCCGACCACGATCGCGCCATTGGCCCGCGCGACATCCGCCGCCCGCAGGATGTTTTCGCTATTGCCGCTGCCGCTGATCGCGATGAAGAGATCACCGGGGCGGATGAGGGGCTGCATCTGCTCGGCAAAGGCATCGGCATAGGACGAGTCGTTCGCCCAAGCGGTAAGCAAGGGCACATTGTCTGTCAGAGCGATCACGCGGAAGCGACGTTGCCCGGGAACAATCGTTGCCTTCGCCAGGTCGTTCGCGAAATGCGACGCAGTCGCCGCGCTTCCGCCATTGCCGGCGATATAGATCGTGCGATCCTCGCGGTAGGTCGCGAGCAACAGTTCCACCGCTGCCTCGACATCGCGGTGCGGCACCGCCGCAAGGACGTCGTTGAGCGCGGCGAGATAGGGTTGGATTGCGTCCCGATGGGTGGTGAAGTTGAGCATCAGGCGTAGACCTCCCGTGCCACCTGCGGGCGAACCGGCTGGCGGAACGGCGTGGCGGCGGCGCCGAGTGTATTCATCAGCACCGTCGCGCCCTGGGTGTCGAAGCGGAAATGCATGCGTGTCAGCCCGAGTCCCTTGAGCGCGAGCGTGACGGATTCCTGCTTGTTTGGCGGGCAGGCGATCATCAGATAACCGCCTCCACCCGCGCCGGTGATCTTCCCACCCGTCGCGCCGTGGGCGAGCGCTGTCGCGTATGCCTCGTCAATGAGGGGCGTCGTCACACCACGCGCGAGCCGACGCTTTCGTTCCCAGGCTTCGTGCAGTAGGAGGCCGATCATCTCGGTGTCCCCTGCAACGAGCGCGTCAACAACGCGGTGTGCCAACTCCTTCATTCCGTGGAGCGAAGCGATGACATCCGTCTGATTTTGCGCGCTCGCCGCTGTCTGCTCTCGCAGAATGGAGGTGGAATGGCGGGAAACCCCTGTAAAGAAGAGCATCAACTGCTGTTCGAGGCGCGGGAGCGTTCCGGGCGGCACGGAGAGTGGCTCGACCGTTACGCTGTCCGCATGAAAGTGCATGACATTCAGGCCGCCGTACGCGGCAGCATACTGGTCCTGCTTACCGATCGGCATCTTCAGCATGTCAATCTCGACCGTACACGCCAGCTCCGCAAGGCTCTCACGGCTCAGGGGTTGGTCGCACAGGGTACTGAGCGCTTTGATCATCGCCACGGCCGCACTGGATGACGAACCGAGGCCGGTACCGGGAGACACCTCGCAGGAGAGAAAGAGATTGATTCCGCGGCGCACACCGAAGTGATGAGCGACTGCCTTGGGCAATGCCAGGTCACCGTCCCAGAAGAGGTCTTCCATGTCGTCGAAATTGCAGATCGAGCGATAATCGGAAGAGATGATCTGGAGATTGTTCATCTCCGAGAGCGATGCAATGACATAGAAATATTTGTTTATGGACGTGCTCACGACCATCCCGCCGTACCGCTCATAGTACGCGGCGAGGTCCGTTCCGCCACCGCCCAGACTGATGCGCAGCGGAGCACGAGCGATCAGCATACCTTCCCCCTCCCATACAATTGCAGGAGTCTTCGGGCCTCGTCTTCGTGCCCGTTACGAACGCGTTGTTCGACATGAAATGATCGTAACATCCGTATCGGACAGGGCCATGAACGAACCGCGTTCCTGTACTGACACCCCTGTCAGATGCGGTTGCGCCGATAGACCGATGCCCTCTGACGTGTTTGTCAGTCGCTCTGAATGCCTCAAATGCGCCCCTGTCAGTTATTCACCGTAGACTGACACCGTTCGAGAGAAACACGTTCACAGAAGGAAGGAACCGGCATGCGTCTTGCCGCGGAAAAAGGTCGGAGCGCCCTCGCAGCCTCCCCCGTTCTTGGCTCAGCCAGCAGCGATCGGGTGATCTCGTATGCCGCCTGGCGCATAGCGCTCGTGGGTATCGCGTGCCTCTTGGGCGCGGCACTTCTCTTCGTCCACCTAGACCAATCACCCCGGACGTGGTTCGATGAGGGATCGCATCTCCACGTCCCGAAGACGCTCGTCCAGACGGGGCATTATGCCGACCGAAGCAGTGAGGGCTTTCGCGCCTTCGGGCCAACCATTGGCGTGGGACCGACCGTCATGCTGCCGATCGCGGCGGTCTTCAAGATCGGAGGGATCGGGCTGCTCGGCGCGCGGCTCGTGATCGCGCTGTACACCATTCTTGCGATCGGCGCGTTCGTCCTGCTGATGCGGCGACTGGCCGACGGGCGACTCGCGCTGTTGGCCACGATTCTTTTGCTCGCCGCGCCGGGTCTGGACTTCATCTTCACCGGGCGACAGGTGCTTGGCGAGGTCCCTGCCTTCACCTATCTCCTTGCCGGCCTGCTCGTCTGGTTTACGCGCGACGGCGCGACGGGTGACGTCATTCTGACTGGATGCATGAAACGCTGCATCATCACCGGCGGTCTCTTCGGATTGACAATCGTCACGAAGAGCCAACTCGGCATCGTAATCGCGCCGTCGCTGATCGCGCTCGCGATCCTCGCCCTCGTCTGGGATCGGCGGATCGGCCTCAAACAGGTGTTTGTGCCGCTCATTGTCATGGTAGCCGTCTTCGGGGTATGGGAACTCGCATTACTGACAATCGTCACAGGAGGGTCGCTGCGAGAAAATCTGCTCCTGCTCCGCCAGGCATCGGGAGGGAGTCTGATCGTCATCGCGCCACGCCGGATGATCGCGGGCGCACGATTTCTCCTCGGCCCCCAGGCGTACTTCGCGCTGCTGATCCCCGCCCTTTTGTATGCGTGCGCACGGAGCATCCGCCGCCGGATGACTGTCGGTGAACTCACCCTCCTCATTTTCACGCTCGTTGGTTGCGCCTGGTTTGTGGGGGCATCGGTCGCCTGGCCGCGCTACGCCTTCGTGCCCCTCGCACTCGCGGCCCTGCCTGTTGCGCGGCTCGTTGATACCGGCATCCGCACACTCTGGCGACGTGCCGATCACGCTCGATTGCTCGCGCCGGTCGCTGTGCTCGCACTCAGCGCCCTGATCGTGACAGCGTTCGGCGGCCAGTTTCACCGAGCATTCACTGCATCGGACGCGCCGCAGCAAATGGCGGCCTATCTCAACCGGTCGGTTCCCACGTCGGCAATTATCGAGACGTGGGAACCGGAACTCGGTTTCCTGACCGACCATCGCTATCACTACCCACAACCCGCATTGCTCGATCGGGCGGTACGCCATCAATGGCTCGGTGGCCCACCGCTGAATACCTATGATCCGCTCGCGGGGGGGGCGCAATACCTCATCATTGGCCCTTTTGCACGCTATTCAGGCGTCTATGACGAGGCCGCGATCGCGTCACGGTTTCAGCGGATCGCAACAATCGGTGATTATGTCCTGTTCCAGTTGCAAGGGAGTACCGCAGGCGGATCGGATATGGGGGAGTAAGGAGATGGGTACACGTAATGGATTCCGCGTCGGCGTTATCGGGGTCGGCGTGATGGGGGAGCGGCATACGCGGGTCTACAGCACATTGCCTGGGGTCGCCTCGGTCGGCGTATACGACGCCGACAGCCAGCGAGCGCGGCGTGTCGCCGCGCAGTATGGAGCGCGGGCATTCATGTCGCTTGACGCCCTTATTGACTGGGCGGACGCGATCAGCGTCGTGACGCCAACGCAGTCGCACGTTGAACTCGCGCTCCGCTGCATGCGGAGTGGTGTGCATGTCCTGGTCGAAAAACCGCTCGCAGAGAGTGTCGCCCATAGCGAGACGATCGTGCGCGCCGGGCAGGAATATGGGTGCATTGTCCAGGTGGGGCATATTGAGCGGTTCAACCCGACCATCGCACAACTCCGGCTTATTCCCCAGGCAAAGAAGCCGCTTGCGGTGACGATTCGCCGTATGAGTCCGTTCGACCCGCGCAATACGACCGTTGACGTTATCTTCGACCTGATGATTCACGACCTTGACCTCGCGCTTGATCTCTATGGACCGAAGATTATCGAGATGCAGGCGTACGGATTAAGCGCGCGGACAAATGCCATAGATCATGCCGTTCTCAACTTCTCTATCCATGGCGGCCCGCTCGTGACGATTGTCGCCTCCCGGGTTACAGAGCAAAAAGTCCGGCACATCGAAATCGTCGCGGATGGTCATTACATCGAGGCGGACCTGCTCAATAAACGAATCAGCATTCATCGTCACACCACCCCGCACTATACGGCCACGTCCGACGCGGTGACGTATCGCCAGGAGTCCCTAATTGAGCAAATCCATGTCCCGGCTGTTGAGCCGTTGGCGCTCGAACTCGACAATTTCCTCACCTGTATCCGGACAGGTACGCGGCCAATCGTCGAGGGGGAAGACGGACTCAGAGCGGTGATGTATGCAACGAAGGTGCGTGAACTCATTGATGCACGAGCGGCATGGCCGCAGCCGCTCGCCATGTCAGGAGCCGTCGTACAGGAGGGGCAGCAATGGGCACAATGATCGGGCGTCTCCACGAAACGCGGATCGCGGTATCACTCGTCATCCCCTGCTGTAACGAGGCGGATGGCCTGCCGGCGCTCGAAGCCGTCCTCCCGCCCCTGATCGCGCGCCTGGCCGATCGCGGCGCGGTCGAAACGATTCTGATTGACGATGGGAGTACGGACGAGACCTGGCCCTTGCTACAACAACTCGCCATACGTGTGCCGGATGTCCACCTCATCCGTCACCGAATGAATTATGGGCTAGGTGCCGCGTTACGCACCGGATTCTCCCACGCGCGCGGCGACATCGTCGTGACGACCGATGCCGATGGAACGTATCCCTTTGAGGAGATCCCCGCGCTCCTATCATGCCTCACCCCTGAGACTGCCATCGTCACTGCGTCGCCGTATCATCCAAATGGTGGCGTGGATGGCGTGCCGCCGTGGCGGCTCTTTCTGAGCAAGGGCGCGTCGCGCTGCTATCGGATCGCCCTCCGCGGGCACGATTCCACAGTGCATACCTACACAAGCCTCTTTCGCGCGTACCGGCGTGAAGTGCTGCCGTATGTTATGCCAGAGCACGAAGGGTTTCTCGCCGTTGCGGAGATCCTCGTACGCGGGATATTGACGGGATTCACCGTCGCGGAATATCCGACCGTGTTGCGCGCGCGGCGCTACGGGCA
>JAICJW010000028.1 GCA_025928215.1 Chloroflexia bacterium
CGCCCTCCCGCCCGGGGGTACCGCGGGGGGTGGGGTCCCCCGCCTTATTTTTTTGGGTGCCGCGCCTTCCCGCGTGCCTTCGCTGGGGGGGGCTCATCCCCGCTCCACCGATCACCGCTACGCGCCTGATCTCACCGAACATGGCAATTGTGTACGGACATGTGTAGAATGTACCCAAAGCATTTTGTATGCAAAGGGGAGGCGGGTACGTGGCGGGAACAGCGACAACACCAAAGCGCCGGACGAGCGGAACCGCGCCGCCCCGGCGACCAACGAAATCGCCGCGCCGTACCTCTCCCAAGCCAAAGACCCCCCCATCGAAGCGTACGGTGCCGCGTACGGTCCGGCCGGAGCCGTGGATGGCGCTCCATCCCGGCCTCCGTCGCGATCTGGTCGGCGTGGGGCTGATCGTGCTTGCGCTGCTTACGGTCGGCGCGTTGCTGGCCGGCGAACGCACGGGATTGCTCGATTACTGGCGGCGGGCGCTCGTCACCGCGTTCGGCTGGGGCGCGGTGGCGGCCCCCGCCCTGATCGGTGTCTGGGCGGCGGATGCTTTCCTCGACAAGGATGAGCGACATACCGGACCGTCGTATCACGCGATTGTCGGTAGCGGCTTGATCGTCCTCGCCATCCTCGGCCTGTTGCACACCCTCGCGGATGATCCGCTGCAATGGGCGGAGACTCATAAGGGCGGTGGGTATATCGGCTACTTTATCAGCGCGTTCCTCGCGCGCGGTCTCGGTACATTCGGCGCGAGCGTGGTGCTGCTCGCGCTTCTGATCGCTGGCATTGGTATCTTCATGAACAACGAGCTCCGCTATATCCTCGCCCGATTGCGCGGGCCGCAGCGGGCCGACGTGGGAATGGGCGACCTGCCGGCCGTCCCTGCTCCGATGGCGGCGCGCATCTTGGAGCCGCCGAAAGGCCGCAATGGCCGTGCGGCGTTGCTCGATGATATTGGGCCACCGCCGCAGCAGGTGATTACTCCGCCGCCGATCATTCGCCGCCCGGAGCCGAAGCCCGATCCCGCGCCCGAACTGATCGCGGAGCCGCCACAGCGAACCGTCCGTAAGGACCCGCCGCCCGCCGCGCCGCCCGTGAAAGCGGAGGCGGCGAAGGAGGCGGCGGAACCGCCCATTGCCGAGCCAATGCGCTGGACGCTGCCAACGATCACCCATATGGATCGCTATCCCGACGTGACGGTGAGTGAGGAAGACCTCGAACAGAAGGCGCAGGTGATCGAGCAGACGCTCGCCAGTTTCCGTGTCGAGGCGACGGTGCGCGAGATCAACCCCGGCCCGGCCGTCACGCAGTACGCCCTCGAACCGGGGATCGGCGTCAAGGTGCGGCGCGTTACCGAACTGCAAAACGATCTCGCCCTCGCTCTCGCCGTGCCTGCTCTCCGCATCGAAGCGCCGATCCCCGGCAAAAGCCGCATCGGCATCGAAATCCCGAACAACACGATTGCCACCGTCGGGCTGCGCGAGGCGCTCGAATCGAGCGATTATGCCGCCGCGCGCGCCAAGTTGCCGATCCCGCTGGGGCGCGACGTGAACGGGCATTATCAGATCGCGGACCTTGCCAAGATGCCGCACCTGCTCGTCGCCGGTTCGACAGGCAGCGGCAAGAGCATCTTCATCAATGTCATCATCGCCTCGCTCCTCCTCAACCGGACGCCGGACGAACTACGCTTCGTGATGGTGGACCCCAAGATGGTCGAGATGAGTGAGTACAACGGCACCCCGCACCTGCTCGCCCCGGTCATCACCGATATGGAGAAGGTGATCGGCATTCTCCGCTGGGCGGTGACCGAAATGGAGCGACGCTATCAACTCTTCATGCGTTCCGGCGTCCGCAACATCGAGGCGTACCACAAGCGGAGCAAGGAACTCGGCCCGCACCTGGAGAAGCCGCCGGAGAACATCCCCTATGTCGTCATCATCATTGACGAGCTGGCCGATCTGATGATGACCGCGCCGGACGATATCGAAACCGCGCTCGTCCGCCTCGCGCAGAAGGCCCGCGCGACCGGAATGCATCTCATTCTCGCGACGCAGCGCCCCTCGGTGGATGTCCTCACCGGCCTCATCAAGGCGAACTTCCCGGCCCGGATTGCTTTCGCGGTGACCAGCCAGATTGATAGCCGCGTCATCCTTGACACGCCCGGCGCGGAGCGTTTGCTTGGACGCGGCGATATGCTCTACAAGGCGGCGGATTCGGACAAGCCGCAGCGCATTCAGGGCGCGTTTGTCTCGGACAAGGACATCTCCGCGATTGTCTCGCATTGGCGCATCCTCGCGCCGGAGCCGCAGTACAAGCCGGAGGTTGTCGAACCGGCAAACGACGGCAAGACGATCCGCGAGGAGCCGGGCGGCGACAATCTGATTGACCGCGCGCGCCAGCTCGTGCGCGAGCAGGGATGGGCAAGCACGAGCATGCTGCAAAGCCGTTTGCGGATCGGCTACAACCGCGCCGCGCGCCTGATTGAATCGCTCGAACGCGAGGGGATCATCGGCCCGCAGGATGGGGCTCGCCGCCGGCAATTGATTGACAGTGAATCGGTGCTGGATGAGTACCCTGAGGATGATGAGGAGTGACACCGCGGATGACAGTTCCCCCGGTCACATGCCGCTCGGCGCTCACCGGGTGTATCATTGCCGTAGGAGGGCTGCCAGATGCCTGAACATGAACAAGGTCGCTTCCTCGGTCTCCCGTACGATTGGCGCCGCCCGACACGCCAGCGCATCAAATCGCGCGCATGGAACCCCGACGATCCACGGGTCTTCGTACCGAAGGCGTTCGGTTGGGGCTTGAGCATCAACTTCTATGCCCTACTGCGCCGTTTGCGACTGATCCGAGGGACTCGCTAGCCGAGAAAATGCGAAGCGCCGGAGGGAAATTCCACCGGCGCCGCGTGTGCAGTATGAGCCAGGTCAGTTCGCGATGGCGACTTCGGATGCTGGCTCGGCGATGGGTTCCGCCACCTTCGCTTTCGCGAAGCAGGACGAGCAGAGGACGGGCCGCCCATTGCGGGGGACGAACGGAACCGTCGTCTCCTGCCCGCACTCCGCGCAGACGATGGTATGCATCATCCGTGGCGGTTCGAGACCGAGGCGCGCCTTCCGTGCGGCGCGACATTCCGGGCAGCGGGCCGGTTCGTTGACCAATCCCTTTTCGGCGTAAAACGTCTGTTCTCCGGCGGTCCATGTGAATGGTTTCCCACAATCGCGGCACGTGAGCGTCCGATCAGAAAACTCCACGGCAGAAACCCTCCTGCTTCCCCATCTCCCTGAACCCCGATGGTGCAGGCATCCCCATGCCTGCCGTGTACGCAATGTTGACGCTTTCGTGCCTGGCGCTCGCGCGATAGTCCACGCAATCGAGGGCGCGCCGTGGTGCGTACTCATCCAATCACGTTGCTATCCCCAAATATACCAGATAACCCTTGCGGATTGCAATAGGGCAATGGCAATCAGTTCCCGTACCGGAAAAGATGCCTCCGCTATTGGGCGGAGCAGGCTTCAGCCTGCCGTTTGGCTCTTGCAGGTTGAAGCCTGCTCCACCGTAACGGCGCTAGCGTTCGGGGAACTGCGTGGTATCCGCGGGTGGTGGTTTGATCCAGCCGCGCGCTTCGAGCAATTCTTCGCCGAGGCGGCCAAGGGTGATGTTTTTGCCCGCCGGAAGTTCCGGATGGTACTCCAACCGACCGCGCTCGAAGTACTGGACATCCAGGCCATTCTCGGTCAATTCCTCAGAGATCGGGAAGCCGAAGGTATTGAGACCGTTGCTGTCGTCCCAGAATTTCTTGAAGCCCGCCGCGAGTGAATGTCCGGTCTCTTTGAAATACCGGCGATCCGGCGTGTCAGGGAAGGGCTGGATGGGAGCGAATTTGCGGTCCCGCGTTAGCTCCGTGCCGACAAGCCCGATGCGCGTCACACCCGTCGCCTTCACATATTCGAGTTTGGAGCGCTCGAAATACTGCGCCGTCACTTGCTGGCCGTCCGGCGCGACGTCCGGGAATTCCTCGGTGATCGGGTAGCCGAAATAGGCGAGATCGCCGTGCGATTGCCAGAATTCCTTGAACCCGCGCGAGAGGTAATGGCCGGTCTGGGGGAAATACGTCACGTCCGGCTCTTGCGCGGTCGGCGCTTCGAGGCGATCCGAGGGGAGTTTCGGCACCAGTTGCACGGCGGTGACGCGCGCGCTGAAGGCGTCACTCTTGAGCCAGCCGATGACCTTCCCCGACACGAATGGCACGCGCGCGTCACCACTGCGGGTGAGGGTATATTCGGTACTTTTCTGTGTGTCGTAGGCGAAGATGTTGGGCAAGCCGTTGCGCCAATCCTCCCAGACGACATAATCGCCGCTGATCGCCGGGCGCGCGACGAGGTGATCTTTCGCGAGGGTTTTCGTCTGCTTTGTCTCGATATCGTACAGTTTCAGCGCCGGGTTGCCGCCTGCCATTCCCTGATCAATATAGACCACCGTCGTGCCGGAGATTTGCGGGTAATTCTGATCGCCCGGCCCGGCGGCAATCGCGAAGGTCTTTTTGTCCGCCAGCGTATAGCCCATGACGTCCCAGGTGCCATCGCGATAGACTTCGTAGATGACCGTGCCGCCACTGATCGAGGCATACCCATGCGATCCGCCACCGACGGCAATGGGAAATTCGGTGCCGGTCGTCAGATCGTAGCCATAGATATCCCAGTCGCCGCCGCGCTTATCGCCGAACACGATCGTCGTGCCGCTCACCGATGGGCGGCGCTTCGGCCCCGCGCCGATGTTTGGCACCTGAAGCACCTTGCGATGTGCGAGGTCATAGGCGCCGATCGTTTGCGCCTGCGTCGCGGGGGCAGGGGCGGAGGCACCACCTTGTGTCGCGTCCGGCGGCGGCGTATTGACCCAGACGAGCGTCTGACC
Organism: Chloroflexia bacterium; assembly: GCA_025928215.1. Classification (GTDB taxonomy): domain Bacteria; phylum Chloroflexota; class Chloroflexia; order Thermomicrobiales; family JALYUS01; genus JALYUS01. Next base: position 4,921 of record JAICJW010000028.1, read on the forward strand.
ATCCAGCGCGGGCTGGCTGCGCTCCGTTCCTGGCGCGGGCAGCGGCACCGCGAGTGCGAGGCGTTGTTCCTGCCCTTCGTCCGTGTCGTAGGTGACGACATCGAAAATGCCCGTCCGACGATCTGCCCACGCAATCACGGTGCCCGCCATCACCGGGTCCGTCTGGTCGGCGGTCGGGGCGGCGGTCATCACGGGCTTGATGTTGAAAGGGTCGCTCGTCGCCGCCTGCACCGGTGCTGGTACGACGCCGGTCAACAGTGTGAAGAGGAGTATCGCCGCGGAAAGATGTCGCAATCGCGCGATTGGGAGACGTTGCTTCACAGTTACCCTCGAAAGTCCCTACGTTATGCAAACTGTACGTACGACGCACCCCTGCGCGGCAGTATAGCACAAGGGGCGGTTGGCGCTCTCATGCTAGAATGCGCCGATAGACGCCGTGACAGGGAGGGAGCAAACCATGAATGCATCCGAAGCGCTGGTGCAGATGCTGATTGACACAGGTGTGACGCATATTTTCGGGTTGCCCGGTGATACGAGCATGACGCTCTATGATGCGCTCTATCGCCGGCGCGGCGAGATTCGGCATGTGATGTTCCGTGATGAACGCTCCGCCTCCTTCGCGGCGGATGCGTACGCACGATTCACGAACCGAATTGGCGTCACGGAGGGGCCATCGGGTGGTGGAGCGACCTACATCGTGCCGGGGGTCGCGGAGGCGCACGGCTCGGCGGTGCCGCTGCTCTGCCTGACGACGGATACGCCCGTCTCGGAGGAAGGGCGCGGCGTCCTGACCGAACTCGATCAGGTGATGCTCTTCACCGCCGTCACGAAATGGACGACGAAGATCAAGACGAGCGAGGGGCTGCCGGATGCCCTCCGCCGCGCGCTCCGACTGGCGACGAGCGGCCGACCCGGCGCGATGCATCTCTCACTGCCGGCTGATGTGCTGGCGGGCGAGATCGGCGACGCCTCGACGCATACCGACCCGCTCTGGGGCAGTACGCCCGCCGCGCCCGTCCGGCCCGATCCCGCCGCCATCGAACGCGCCGCGCATTTGATCGAAGGGGCGGAGCGACCGATGATCGTCGCCGGTGGCGGCATTCATGCCTCCCGCGCGTGGGAAGCGTTGACGCGATTCGCGGAGACGCTCAACATCCCGGTCGCGACGAGCATCAACGGCAAGGGGAGCATCGCGGAGACAAGTCCGGTCAGCCTCGGCGTGGTCGGCGGCAACGGCGGGCGCCCGTATACGCAGCGCGCCCTGATGGAGGCGGACCTCGTCTTCTTCATCGGTACGCGCACGGACAGCGTGACGACGCTCAACTGGAGCCTGCCCGCCAAGCCGGAGCGCGGCGGCCCGGCAGTGATCCATCTCGATGTGGAACCGTGGGAGGTCGGCAATAATTATCACGCGGCGGTGCCGCTCGTTGGCGACGCGCGGCTCGCGCTCGATGATCTGCTCGCCGCAATCGCCGCTCCGTCCGCACTGGGCGAGCGCAACGCACCCCGGATCGCCGCGCTCGCGCGGGAGGCTTTCACATGGTGGGAGAGCGTGCATGCGGACGGCCTGCGCGACACGCAGCCGATCCATCCGGCGCGGTTGATCCGTCACCTGCGCGATGCGCTACCCGATGACCCGCTGATCGTCGCGGACCCCGGCACACCGACACCGTATCTCGCCGCGCAGTTTCAGACGCGCGTCGCGGGGCGTGGCTTCGCGATCCCCCGCGCGCATGGTGGCCTCGGCTACGCGATTGGCGGCGTCGTCGGCGCGGCGATGGCGGCGCGGCCCGGTCAGCGGGTTGTCGCGATGATGGGCGACGGCTCGTTCGGGATGTCCTGCGGCGATCTGGAGACGATCAGCCGGATCGGCGCGCCGGTCGTCGTCATCCTCTGCAACAACGGCTCCTTCGGCTGGATCAAGGAGTTGCAGCACCTCTATCACGACCGCCGTTACTACTCCGTGGACTTCTCGACCGAGACGGATTATTGCGCGATTGCTCGCGCCTTTGGCTTCAGAAGCGCGCGGGTCGCCGATCCTGCCGATCTCGAACGTGCGATTCAGACGGCACTCGCGGACGGCGGCCCATACTTCCTCGATCTCCTGACCGCATCCCCGATGGAGGAGACTCCTCCCGTCGCCGCCTGGGAAGCGGCCGTCGCAACTCGCACCTCGGGCGACGACTGAGATGATGCGAACCACAGAGGATACAGAGCGGGGAAGAGAAAACAAACATTGTTCTCTTCGTGCTTCCTCTGTGCCTCTGTGGTTCATGTGGGTTCGATTTGAGGAGGGATGGGATGGCGTTGGAGGCGATTCGGGCAATTCTCGATGTGGATACCGGGGTGGATGATGCGATGGCGATTGCCCTCGCCGTCGCCGCGCCGACGATTGACCTCGTCGCGCTGACGACGGTCGCGGGGAACGTCGAACTGGAACACACGACCCGCAATACGCTGCGGGTGCTCGATTTCGTCGGTGCGTCACATATCCCGGTCTATCAGGGGATGAGCCGGCCGATTGATCGCCCCCTCTTTACCGCATCGCACATTCACGGATCGGACGGCCTCGGTGGCGCGGACATCCCCGAGTCGTCGCGGAGCGTCGAGGCGATCAGCGCGCCGCAATTTCTCATTGATGCGGCGCGGCAATCGCCCGGAGAATTGACCTTCATCTTCGTCGGGCCGTTGACCAACCTCGCGGTCGCGGTGGCGTTGGAGCCGGAGCTGCCGCGCCTCGTCAAACGGCTCGTCATCATGGGAGGCGCGTTCCGCATGCCGGGCAATACGACGGCGACGGCGGAATTCAACATTTTCGCGGACCCGATGGCGGCGGCGCAGGTGCTCGCGGCGGGCTTCGATGCGACGTGGGTCGGTCTCGATGTGACGACCAAAGCGGTGTTCGCCCGCGCGCAATGGGACGCGCTGGAAACGGCGACGGCACCGAACGCACAGATCGTCCGCAAAGCGGGCGCGCAAATGTTCCTCACCTTCAATCGCCCGGTCTTCCAGTTGCATGACCCGCTTGCCGTCGCCGTTGCGGCGGACCCGACGCTCGTGGACGCGCCGGAAGAAGCCGTGATGATTGAGACGGGCGGCGACTATGCCGCCGGGCAGACGATCATCCAGCGACCGGGCCGCGAGGAGGGATGGGCTACGAAGGTGGCGAAAACCGTGGACGCCCCGCGATTCGGGACATTTTTCACGGCGACATTGGGATTGTCATAGCAATTGTCGGTGGATCGCCGATCGCTTGAGGCGTGTGTCGCGGGAACACCGACGGCTCGGTATGGGATAGCGGAGAAACCCTCATGGACTTCCACCATTCGAGTGAAATTTGGCGAGATTATCCGGAGCTTGTTCCCGGTGTGCTCGTCGCCGGGGGAATAACCAGCGATGTCTCTGTCGGCTCGCGGCTCGCGAAGTTCCATGCCATCGCAGCATCGCGATTGGCAGACAATTCAGAAGGGGAGTTGCCCGAAATTCAGGCATGGCGGCGCGCCTTCTCGCGGATGGGTCTCAAGCCCACGCAGTATCGCTGCGCCTCGGAATCGCTGTTACGACGCTTCAGGAAAGAAGGCGCTCTCCCACCGATTCACCCCCTGATAGACCTCTGCAATGCGATCTCGCTTGCCTTCGCGATCCCGGTAGCCGTGTTCGATGTCTCCGCGATCGCGGAGTCTGTCGAGGTTCGCTACGCGACCGGCGACGAAAGCTATCTGGCGTTCTCCGGTGAACTGGAGCATCCCGACGCGCATGAAGTGATCTTCGCGGACAATGCGGGGCGCGCGCACGCCCGGCGATGGACAAACCGGCAGAGCGCCGCGTCGGCTGTTCAGGATACGACAGCCGCTGTTTTAATCGTCGCGGAAGCGATGCATGATTCGGCATCCGCCGATGTCCGGAAACTGACCGCGACGATTGCTGACGAACTCACCGCCGTCTGGTCTGCCACCCCCAAAACGACAATACTGAGCCAGACGGCGCCGCGATTCGCGTTTTGAGAGACGACCCTTCCGAAGTCGCCCCTCCCCGAAAAGGGAGGGGCAGGGGGAGCGATTCGCTACGACTTCCGCGCCGTTACGAAGTCGGCCATCGCCGTGAGGTAGTCGCGCGCGTTGCCGGCGGGGAGCGTTTCGAGCTGCCGCTTCGCGCTATCTACGGCCGCTTGCGCCTCGCCGATCGCGGCATCAAGCGCGCCTGAGAGACGCACCCGGCCGACGAGCGCGTCAATCGCGGTGTCGTCGGTCTTCGTGCCGAGCACGATCTTGCGGATCAGTTCGCGATCATCCGCGTCGGCATACCGCTCGAGATAGAACATCATCGGGAGGGTTAACGTCCCTTGCCGGAGGTCAGAACCGGCGGGCTTGCCGATGTCTTCGGACGTTTCGCGCAGATCGAGCACATCATCCACAATCTGAAAACCCATGCCGATCTGCGTCCCGTAGGCGCGGAGCGCCTGCACCGCGTCGGCGGGCGCAGCGGAGAGGATGCCGCCGAATTCGGCGGCGGTCGCGAAGAGGGCGGCCGTCTTGCCGTGGATGCGGCGGTCGTATTGCTGGCGGGTCTGATCCCACTGGCGTGTCTGGAAAATCTCGTCCAGTTCGCCGTTGCAGATTTCGCCTAATGTCTCGGCGAAGAGCGTCATCGCGCGCAGATTATCCGACTTCGAGACGAGGACGGCGGACTGTGCGAAGAGGTAATCGCCGAGGAGCACGACAATCGTCGTTGGTAGCACGGAATTGAGCGTCGCCGCGCCGCGCCGGAAGAGCGCCTTGTCCACCGTATCGTCATGGATCAGGCTGGCGATGTGCAGCAGTTCGATGCCGGCGGCGGCGGGCGCGAGGCGGGCGATGTCATAGTCGAACAGCCGCGCGGCGGCGAGCAGCACGCGCGGGCGGAGCATCTTGCCCTTGGCGGCAATGATGCCATTGAGGAGATCGGACATCACCGGATAGTTGACCGCGACGGTCTCACGAATCGTATCCTCGACGCGCGCGAGGCCGACGTTCGTGATCGGGTCGCGCAGCACATCACTCGTTATTGCGGGCATTGGAAGCGTCTCTGCTTTCTATCCTGCTCCATTGCAGGATGCGGGCGGTGTAGATGCGCGCCGCCCCTTCATAAATTGTGCCGGGAATTCCCGGCCACCGGACGAAATGATACTCCCGTCACGCGCCCCCGTCCACGCGAGCCAAACGTGATGCACGTGCCGTGCCAAGCTTGAGTGGTCGCGAAATACGCACAATCCAGACCTTCGGGATCGGCCGCTTGCGTTTCCGGCAATCAGATGATACGGTACGCCGCGTGGAACAGAGCTTGTGCTACGCAATTATCTAGATGAACGTACGGTATGAACGTATGGCGATGATTCGCTGAAGGCAGGTGCGCGTGCGGTTACGAGTGGCCCCGACCGCCTCATCCATTGGTGACTGTCGTGGTAGTGTCTGCATCGTGGTAGATGTTGTGCGGGCGAGCACGACGCTCCTCACGTTGTGCGAGCGGGGCGCGGGGCCGATCCGCGTCGTGACCGATCTGGATGAAGCGCATCGCGTGGCGCGCGCCGGGAATGATCGGGCGCTTCTCGTCGGGGAGCAAGGCGGCATCATCGCCCCTGGCTTCGATCTCGACAACTCGCCGACAGCCGTGACAGCGGCGTCCGTCGCCGGACGGGGCGTCGTGATGCGCACGAGCAATGGAACGGTCGCGCTCGCCCACCTTGCCGCCGCTCCCCTCGCCCTTATCGGGTGCATCCGCAATGGCGCGGCGGTGATGGAGCGGGCGATAACGGAAGCGACCGCCCGGAACCTCGATGTCCTGGTCGTCTGCGCGGGGCAGGAACATGGGACGGTCTTTGCGCTCGATGACATTCTCGCGGCGGGTTTCCTCGTGGCGTCCACGTGGGAAACGCATGGCCCGTGGGTCTTCCCGGATCAGCAGGAGACGGCGCGGATGATTGATGAGTCTGCCCTGGCCGCTCTGACGCTCTACCGCTCATTCGTCGGGGAGATACCGACACCGGATGCCGAAACCTTCCTGCACGCGCTGCTCCAGTGCGCCGGCCCGCGCTTCATCGCGACGACCGGCCGGCTCGATGATGTGCGCTATTGCGCGACACCGAATCAGAGCGCCGTTGTGCCCCGCGTCCAGCCGACGCCGGACGGCCCAACGGTGGTCAGCGGGCAGCCGCTCCCCCTCGCCGCGCCTGCCGATGCGACCCTTTCGACCGCGTAGGAGGCCATTCCTTGGTATTACGACAACGCCACTTCGCCGTGCGCAGCCAACCATACCGCCGCCGGACGCGCGGCCCATGGCGGGGGCTGGTCGCGGCAGGCGTGATCGCCGCGGTCGGATACGGCGCCTACACACTGGTCGGGCAGATCGGGGCGGGCGGCGCGGGCCAGCTGGGAACATTCATTGTCAAGGATGCCTATAGCGGGAATCCGGTCGCGGGGGCGCAGGTGATGGTGATCCCGCTTGCCTGCCCTAATGGCGTGTGTGCGCCTGCGGAGACGACGGCCCAGGGCATCGTCGGGCGGAAGTTCCTCGCGAACGCGCGGGGCGAGGTGCATGCCCGCCTGCTCAGTGCGCGTGTGACGGTGGTTGCGTCGCAGCGGGAATACGATGCGCGGCAACTCGACGTGCCGTGGCCTCCGAGTGAACCCGCGACACTCGCTCTCCGACCGACATGGGTTGCCGGACGCATTACCGCGCTCGGTCAGCCACTCGCCAATATCAAGGTGGAGGCGGCGCTGCCGGGTACGGAGCCGGAGGCGTCGGCAATGACGGACGCGGATGGGCGCTACCGCCTCACCGGTGTGCCGGACGGCGCGAGCCTGATCGTGGACGCGCCGAACATGAGCCGCCGCCCGCACCCGATCGCACAGCAGACGACGATGGATCTGGCGCTTCGGCCCGATGTCATTACCGGTGTGGCGCGCGACCCGCACGGGCAACCCATCCCCGGCGTGACAGTCGCCGCTGGTGGCGTTGTCGCGCAGACGGACGCGGACGGCGCGTATCGGCTCGAAGGCGTTGACGAGGGCGTACCGCTCATCGTCAAGGGCGTCGGTTATCTGCCGCAGACGATCCCGCTCGGCACCAATCTGACGCAGGATGTGACGCTCCAGCCGTTCGTCGCGAAGGGCATCTATATGGAGGCTCCCGCCGCCGATGATCCGGCGCAACTCGACCGGATGATGAATCTGATCGCCACGAAGGATGTGAACGCGCTGGTTGTAGACCTCAAAGATAATAACGGCGTCGTCTACTACGATTCGAAGGTGCCGCTGGCGCGCGAGGTCGGTGCGGTGCAGCCGATCCTCAACGTCCCGCAACTGTTGCAGACGTTGCACGCGAAGAACATCTATGCCATCGCCCGCATCGTCGTGATGGAAGACCCGATTGCGGCGACAAAGCGGCCCGACCTGGCGATCAAGGATGCGCGAACGGGGAAGGTCTGGCGGACGTCCGCCGGTCAAGCATGGCTGAATCCGACCAATCCGCAGGTCTGGCAATACATCAGCGATCTGGGGGCGGAGGCCGCCAATCTCGGCTTCGACGAGGTGCAGTTCGATTACGTGCGCTTCCCCTCGGACGGCGTCCTGAATGCCACAGAATACGGCTCCGGCTTCACCGGCGGCCAGCAGGAGCGGCGCGCCGCTATCACGGGGTTCCTGAAGGCGGCGCGCGCGAAAATCGCCCCGACCCGCGCGTTGATGGGCGCGGATATCTTCGGCATCACCGCATGGGAGAAGGATGATAACGGCATCGGCCAGCAGTTCGAGGACCTCGCCGCACTCGTTGATGTCATCTGCCCGATGGATTACCCGTCGCACTACGGGCGCGGCTTCAACGGCTGGGATATTCCGAACAACTACCCGTACGACGTAATCAAACAGAGCCTGATCGAGCGCGAGCAGCGCATACCCGGTGTCGCGAAGAAGACGCGCCCGTGGCTTCAGGCATTCAACTACGGGCCGGGTATAGACTACGGCACCGCGCAGATTCAGGCGCAGATTCAGGCCTGCACCGAGATGCAGAGCAGCGGCTATCTGCTCTGGAACATTTCCAGCGCGTACGATCCGGCGTGGTTGCCGCCGACGCCGACACCCGTGGCTGTCGGTTAAAGGGAGCGTGGGGGGGTGGGGAGTGAGGATTCCCCGTTTGACGGTTCCCCCGGCAGGGCGTACGCTGACCGCATGAGCGACACCCTCACATCCGATCCGACGCCAGTTCCGCCCGCCAGGACGGCGCATGTCCGGCGGTCGCTTGGACGCGCCCTGCTCAAAGAAGCGCGCCCGAAGCAGTGGATCAAGAACAGCTTCCTCTTCGCCGGGATCATCTTCGCCAAGCAACTGACCAATGTCACCGCGATCGGGCAGGTGATCGCGGGGTTTGCGCTCTTTTGTCTGGTCGCCAGTGCGATCTATTTCATCAACGACCTGCGCGACCGGGCGGCGGATCGCCTGCATCCCAAGAAGCGTTTTCGGCCCATCGCCGCCGGGGAAATCCCCGTGCGCCTCGCCTGGGTGGTCGCCCTCAGCGGGCTTGGCGTGGCGATCCCGCTCTCGTTCCTGCTGCGCCCGCTGTTCGGGGTGATCATCGTCGGGTACGTCGCCCTCCAGGTCGCCTACACCTACTGGCTCAAGGAGCAGATAATCCTCGATGTCTTCGCCCTCGCCGCCAGTTTCGTCCTGCGGGCGATGGCGGGGGCGGTGGTGATCGCCGCGCCGATCTCCCCCTGGCTCTATGTCTGCACGGTGCTGCTCTCGCTCTGTCTCGGCTTCGCCAAGCGACGCCATGAACTGGTGCTCCTCGAAGCGGGAGCGGGGAGCCATCGGGCGGTGCTGGATGAGTACTCGGCGACGTTGTTGGAGGAGATCATCGCGGTGGTGACGAGTGCGACGGTGATGGCCTACGCACTCTACACGTTCAACGCGGAGAACCTGCCCGCGAATCACGCGATGATGTTCACGATTCCCTTCGTGCTCTATGCGGTCTTCCGCTATCTCTATCTGGTCTACCGCAAGGGCGAGGGAGGCAGCCCGGAGGAGGCGCTCTTCGCGGACCGCCCCCTGCTGGTCTGTATCCTGCTGTGGGGAATCACAAGCATCGCCATCCTCTACCTCCTGTAATCCTTCCGTTGCGGAAACCGGGATGGCGCGATACACTACCGACGGTTCGATTAGCACTCATGCGCCGAGAGTGCTAAATTCGGAACAAAATCCTCGCGATCATGTTGTATACGGTGAGTGCTCTACCCGCGAGCGAGGAGAAATGTACAATGATGACAGGGATCAACGGGGAGGATTGCCATGCCTGGGCGCGATCATGACCCGCATGCGACGTACCGCTTTGGCCTGAGCCTGCGGATTACCGGACAGACCGACGCCTGGCGCCCGGCGCTCGAAGTCTATGAGACCGAGAAGGCACTGGTTATTCGCGCCGAATTGGCCGGGATCAACGAGGACCATCTACGCGTCGCCCTCGACAGCAATCTATTGACGATTCACGGTAAACGGTTGCCGGAGGCGCGCGGCGAGAGTGACATGCCTGAACGGCGTTCGTACCACGAGATGGGTATTCCGTACGGGCCATTCCGCGCCCGGGTTCCCTTGCCGTTTCCCGTCGTGCGCGACGCCGTAGAGGCGAATTACGAGCACGGTGTGCTGACGATCGTCCTCCCGCGTGCGGAGCGCGTGCGCATCCACGCGACGGCGCCCGGCGAGCCGGTCACCATTGGTGCGAGCGAGGACGACAAACTTCCTGATGATATGGGAAAGGATAGTGAATAAATGGCGAGTAAGAAGAAGATCGTGGATGCCGATCCCGCTGAGGCGGACGCCGCCCGGACGGAAACTCCGGCAGCAGAAGTAATGACGGCGGAATCAGAAGCCCCGGAGCCGATCAAAGTGAAGCGGCCCTCACGCAAGGCGCGCATCGAAATCGGGACGGCGGCGCCGGACGAGGAGACGATGCCGGAATCGGTGCCGATTTTGCCGCTCCGCAATGCCGTCCTCTTCCCAATGACGGGATTGCCGCTTGAGGCCTCGCAGCCACGCTCGCTCCGATTGATTGACGCGGTCGTCAATGGCGACCGGCGCGTGATTTTCGTCGCGCAGAAGGATAAGGAACTCGAAGGCGCCGGCCCGAACGATCTCTATCAGATCGGCACCCTCGGCGTCATCCAGCAGATGCTGCGGATGCCGGACGGCAACGTCCGCCTCGGCGTGCAGGGGATGGAGCGCGTGCGCATCGGTGACTATACGCAAGAAGAGCCGTATCTGCTCGCGAAAGTCGAGCGCATCCCGGAAACGGTCGTTGAGGGGCTGGAACTGCAAGCATTCATGCGCAACACGGTCAGACTCTTCGGCCAACTGGTTGAACTGGTGCCGTATCTCAACGACGATCTCGTGACCGTTGCGGTCAACCTGGACGATCCGCGCCAGTTGCTCTATCTCGTCGCGGGGACGCTGAGGATGGATGTCGAGCAGCGGCAGGAACTGCTGGAACTGGACGACATCGCCGCGAAATTCCGCTGGCTGAACGGCTTCATCTCCAAGGAATTGGAGGTTCTCGAACTCGGCAAGAAGTTGCAGGAGCAGGTGCAGGACGAGGTCGGCAAGAGCCAGCGCGAGTACTTCCTGCGCGAGCAGATGAAGGCGATTCAGAAGGAGCTGGGCGAGGCGAACGATCAGGAAGCGGAGATCACGATGATCCGCGAGAAGATCGAGGCATCCGGCATGCCGGCTGATGCCCGCAAGGAGGCGGATCGCGAACTGGACCGGCTCGCGAAACTTCCCCCGCAGGCGGCGGAGTACGGCATCATCAAGACCTATCTCGACTGGATGACCAGCCTGCCGTGGAACATCTCGACGGAAGAGCCGATAGACATCGCCAAGGCGCGCAAGCAACTGAACGACGATCACTACGACCTTGAGAAGATCAAGGAGCGCATTCTCGAATACCTCGCGGTGCGCAAGCTGAAGCAGGAGCGCGCGGTGGAGGGCGAGAAGATCCCGAACCGCGATCCAATCCTGCTCTTCGTCGGCCCTCCGGGCGTCGGCAAGACCTCACTCGGCCAGAGCATCGCCACCGCGCTGGGGCGGAAGTTCACGCGGATGGCGCTCGGCGGCATGCGGGACGAGGCGGAGATTCGCGGCCACCGGCGCACCTATATCGGCGCGATGCCGGGGCGGATTCTTCAATCTATCCGGCGTGCGGGCGCGAACGATCCGGTCTTCATTCTCGACGAAGTGGACAAGATCGGCGCGGATTGGCGCGGTGACCCCTCCTCCGCGCTGCTGGAAGTGCTCGACCCGGAGCAGAACAGCACCTTCCGCGATCATTACCTCGATGTGGAGTTCGACCTCTCGAAGGTGCTCTTCATCGCCACCGCGAACGTGCTGGACACGATCCCGGCGCCGCTGCGGGACCGAATGGAGATCATCGAGCTGGCGGGCTACAGCGAGGAAGACAAGGTTCATATTGCCAAGCGCCATCTGTTGCCCAAGCAGATCGAGGCGAACGGCCTGCGGCCCAATGAGATGGCGCTGACGGATGGGGCAATCGGCGCGATTATCGCCGGATATACCCGCGAGGCCGGCGTGCGTAATCTCGAACGCGAACTCGGCGCGGTCGCGCGCAAGGTGGCGACCGAAGTCGCGGGCGGTTCGAAGCGCGGCACGAAGAAGGTGATCGGCCCGAAGCAGGTGCAGCGCTACCTCGGACGCCCCCGCTTCCAGCGCGAGGAGATCCGCGAGCGGACAAAGATTCCCGGCGTCGCAACGGGCCTCGCGGTCACGGCGGTCGGTGGCGACATCCTCTTCTTCGAGGCGACGCGTATGCCGGGTAAGGGCAACCTGACGGTGACGGGTCAACTCGGTGACGTGATGAAGGAATCCGTGCAGGCGGCGATGAGTTACGTCCGCGCACGGGCGAAGACGCTCGGTATAGACCCGAAAGTCTTCGCGGAGAGCGACATTCACGTCCACGTCCCGGCGGGCGCGGTGCCGAAGGATGGCCCATCGGCGGGCATCACGCTGGCGACGGCGATCACGTCGCTCCTCACCGGTACGCCGGTGCGGGATGACCTGGCGATGACGGGCGAAATCACGCTGCGCGGTCAGGTGCTGCCAATCGGCGGCGTCAAGGACAAGGTGCTCGCGGCGCGGCGCGCAGGGTTGACAACCGTCATCCTGCCGAAGCGCAACGAAGGCGATCTGGACGATCTGCCAAAGGATGTGCGCAAGGCGATGCACTTCGTCCTCGCCGAGCACATTGATCAGGTGCTTCAGGCGGCCCTCGAAAAGCCGCTCCCAGATGTGCCCCTGACGACGGATATCCTCGACACCATCGAGGCCCCCGCCGCCGCACGGCAGCCAGAGATCGCCGTCGTCGCGTAGATTTACCCACCCCCAACCCCCTCCCGATGCGGGAGGGGGCTTTTTTGTCGCGTATACTGGTGATTGCCGTCCTCAGATACCGGAAATGATAAGGATTATGGTATGCGCGAACGAATTGTTGCGGAACTGGCGAGCATCGAACGAGTCGAACACGTCCGCATTCTCTATGCGGTCGAGTCGGGTAGCAGAGCATGGCGCTTTCCCTCGCAGGACAGCGATTACGACGTTCGCTTCCTGTATCTGCGGCCCATGCAGACGTACCTTTCTATCGCGCCGACGCGAGATGTGATCGAGCAGCCAATTGCGGACGATCTTGATGTAACGGGTTGGGACGTGCAGAAAGCGCTCGGATTGTTCCAGAAATCGAACCCATCTATCCTTGAATGGCTGCACTCGCCAATCGTCTATCTCGAACAGTTCCGCACCGCCACGCGCATCCGCGATCTCGAACCGATCTATGTGAAATTGCGGTCGAGTATGTTCCATTACATCAACCTCGCGAAAGGACAGTTCAACCGTTACCTGCGCGGCGACATGGCGCCGGTCAAGAAGTGCTTTTATGCCCTCCGGCCCGTTCTCGCGTGTGGTTGGTTGCTCGAACACGGGACATTCCCACCACTCGATTTCTCCGCGCTGATGGGTTCGCAGTTGCCAGAGAGCGGAGAACTTGTGAACGCGATCCAAGCGCTCTTGCAGCGGAAGCGTGCAGGCGACGAACGCGACAGCGAGGCTCGGATTCCGGTGATCCATGCATTTCTGGAGGAGGCCATCGCGGCATATGAAGCGCGAGTCGAAGCGATGGTGAAGGAGCCGAAAGGCGCGGATCAATCCATGCTTGATGATCTCTTTCGCGCGCTCCTAAAAGAAGCCTGGGAGTTACGAATCCCAGGCTTCTCATTCATCTTCGCGCTACTGATTTGACTAATCCGCGACGGAGAGCGCACCCCGGCGGACGGCGGCAGCGACGAGGGCGCGGAAGGGCGCTTCATGCTCCGGACGCTTGGCGAACATCCCTTCCGGGTGCCACTGCATGCCGAGCACGAACGACTTCCCCGGCATCTCAACCGCTTCCACGAGGCCGTCCGGCGCGGTGCCGCAGACGACGAGGCCCGCGCCGACATCCTTGATCCCCTGATGGTGGAATGAGTTCGTGCCGATCTCGTCCATGCCGTACGTGTCGGCGAGCAGGCCCGTCGCGGCGATGGCGTGCGCCGTCATATGCGACCCGCCTTCGGGCTGCTTGTGCGAATCCGCTCCCGGCATCTC
>JAICJW010000232.1 GCA_025928215.1 Chloroflexia bacterium
GCGACGCTCGCCAGCCCATCGAGCGACGCGCGCGCCCCGTCGTGGTCGCCGGACGGCACGCACCTCGTCTACGCGGCGGGCGGCAAACTCTTCATCGTCGGCGCGGACGGCACGAATGCCACCGCCGTCACCGATGGCCCGAACGACGACCTCCCCGCATGGTCGCCGGACGGCACGCGCATCGCCTTCGTGCGCGGGCACGATCTCGCCCTCTTGTCCGTCCCGAATGGCGGCGTGACGACGCTCTTCGCGGGCGTGCCGGGTGCCAATGCGGTCGCATGGTCGCCGGACGGCGCCCACGTTGCGTTCGAACGCGGCACGAATATCGGGACGCTCGACGCGGATGGCTTCAACCTCCAACTGATCCTCGTCGGCACGAACGGCACCGCTTTCCGCGCGCCCTCCTGGACCCCGGACGGCACGCGCATCATCGCCACGCGCGAGGCGGGCGGCACGCGCACCATCATCGTTACCACGGCGGACGGCAAAGAGCAGCGCGACCTGACGGCCGGTTCCAGCGGCGCGATCTCGGCGGATGGCCTCCGCGTCCTCACCCTCTCCCCCGCCGGTCGCCTGATCGTGACGGACTTTCAGGGGCAGAATCCCCGCCCCCTCTCCTCCGCCAGCGAAACCGCCGCCTTTCCTGCCTGGTCACCATGAAAGTGGTCAGTAGCCAGTAGCCAGTAGTCAGTAGTCAGAGGGATCAAATCCATTCTGACGACTGGCTACTGACCACTGACGACTGGCGACGAGCATCAGTTCGGGTTCATCGAGGCGGAGAGGGCGGCGGTCCCAGTGACCGGAGGTGCCGCCCCAGATATGCGCGACGGCGAAGCCCGTATCGTGGCAGAGGGCGATCAGTTCCGGCGGCAACCAGCGGCGCTCCTTGAGACGCAGGCGTTCGATGCCCCCCGACGTGTCCGCTTCGTCGGCATAGATTTCTTCGAGTGTCAGCAAATCGAACCGGCCGGGCGCGAGGTCCGCGTCGGTCAACTCGCGGAGGCGGGCGAAGGCGTTGAGCGTCGTCAGAATGAGCGGCGCCCCGGGTTTCAGGGCGGCATTGAGCGCATGGAGGACGGCGCGGTCGTGGTCGGCGGGGTCATCATCCAGATTGAGGATACCGAACGCGCCGCCGCAGAGGCTGAGTGCGGCATCGAACCGTTCGGGCGTCGCGAAGCGTGTCGCGTCCGCCTCGATCCAGGAGACGGTAACGCCCGCGCGATCAGCCGCTTTGCGCGCCTCCGCGAGCATGCCGGCGGCAATGTCCACGCCGGTGACCCGGTAGCCCCGGCAAGCCAGTTCCACGGCGTGCCGCCCCGTGCCACAGCCCATGTCGAGGATGTGGCTACCCGGCGGCAGGCCGCACTCCGCGACGATAAAGTCCGCTTCCGCCCTGGTATTGCGTGTGAAATCCTTCTCCGCATAATGGGCGGCGGTTTCGGAGAAGAGTTCCTCCGCCTGATTCGTCGCTGCCATCGTGCTCGCCCTCCATATACTTCGTGACGCTATCCCCGACGACGCTACCCACCGCGTATCACGATCCATGCAACGACGCGCGACGACGCGCGACGACGCGCATGGCACCGCACTTGCCACCATCAGTACGATGCAATCCGCAACGGTAATCCAGGAGGGAGACCGATGGTATCCGAACACTTCGAGCAAATGACCGATACCCGACCGGACGTGCCACGGACGCCGGCCCTGCGCGACGATCTGATTGACCTCGCGCAACGCGCCGCCGATCCGGAGCGGCCATACCTGACGGTGTCACTCGATTATCGTCCCGACGGCACGCAGCCGAACCGCCGCCCCGGTCTTCTCTGGCTCAAGGAACGCGAGCAGGAGCTGGCGGAGACGCTCGGGCCGCGCGGCGCGGCCTTCGACGCGCTCACCGAGGGGATGCAACGCCTGCATGCCATCCTTGATGACCTGGACGTCGAGCCGCCACAAGGTGTCATCTTCGTCGCGCAGCCCGCCACGGCCGACGTTCGGACGATCCCGCTCGCCGTGCCGGTCGGAAACAGCGCGAATGTCGCGCCCCGCCCGATGCTCGCGCCCCTCGCGCGTCTCGTCCACGCCTATCCGCCCTTCGCCCTCCTGCTCGCGGACTCCCGGCAGGCATTCCTGCACACGTTCATCCTCGGCGCGCTGGAGCGCGAAGTGACGATGGAGAGCGCGTACACGCACCTGACGGCGGGGGCGGTCGGCAATAAAATGATCGAGCGCAAAGCGCTCAACGCCGTCGAGCAGCAGCTCGAGAACTTCGCCAAGGCCATCGCCGAGGAGACGCGCCGCGTGCTCGATGAGGATAGTGTGCCGCACCTGATTATCGCGGCGGACGATCAACTGACCGCGACACTGCGCGACCACTTCCCGAAGGAACTCGACGCGAAAGTGATTGGCACCATTGCGGCGGACATCCGCGCCACACCCGCCGATCTCCTCGCGCTCGCACTACCCGTCGTCGAGGCGGCGCGGCGAGCGCGGGAGGAGGACATCGTGCAGCGGTTGACGACCGCCGCGCTCTCGCGCGGCGGATTGGGTGTCTTCGGCGTTGCGGAGACGCTCGCCGCGTTGCAGGCGGGGCAGGTGCAGGACCTCGTCCTCGCGGACGACTTCCACGCGCCCGGCTGGGTGGACGACACACTGGAGCTGGTCGGAGCGGGCGCACCGCCGCTCGAACATCCGGCGGGCGGCGACCGCGCCTCTCTCCGGGCGATTGAACTCACTGACGAACTGGTCCATCGTACCCTGCTGACGGGCGGCGCCGTCGCCTTTATCACGATGCGAAATCAGGAAGTGCCCGAGGACGCGAACGAAGCCGAGGAGACGGGCGGCGAGCGGCAAGGCGCGCCGCGGACGCTCCAGGAGCATGGCGGCGTCGGCGCGATTCTCCGCTTCCGGTTGGACGAGAATCAGGCGGTGCCGACGCTCCAATGATCGTTGTATTCACCAGGAATAGGCAGGAAACGGCGGCGCGGCAGCATGCTGTGTCGCCAATTTCCGTCCGCTGTTTCCCGTTTGCCCCGATTGGAATAGGCGCAATGCGAGACGTGTTAATGAAGTGTGAAGGATCCGTGACAAAGACGATACAGACGCACGGTATACTGGCGATCAGATCGCGCATCCGCCGGATGGAGGGGGTCGGGGGCTGTCCGAATGGACAGAGCGCCGCTGCCCGAATGGGCGATGCGAAACAAACGGCGGCGCGTTATCGTCAAAACCAGAGCGGGACGCCATTCGTTCTTAAAGAGGACGATGCACTACAGGGTATCAAAAACACGAACGCAAGACCGGTAATCGCAGGGGGCGGCCGATTCAAAGGGAGCCGGACGATGCAGCGGCAGAACGAACAATCCAAACGGCAATGGCGCATCACACCCCGGCGAGAGCCGATCACACGACCGACATTCGGGCTGATGCTAATCGAATTCGCCCTCATCCTCTTTGTCACCCTCGCGTACTTTCTCACGCGTGGTCTGATTCGCGGCCGAGAGAGCGACGCGGTCGAGCATGCGAACAAGCTCCTCACGATTGAGCGCGCGCTGCACCTCGATCCCGAACAGGCGATTCAGCATTTCACCCTGCATCACGAATGGCTCGTGCAGTTCGCCAATAATTTCTATCTCTACGCCCACTTGCCGGTGCTGATTGCGGTGGCGATCTGGCTCTACTGGTGGCGGCCATGGGCGTATCCGTGGTTCCGCAACGCCTTCCTGATCTCCGCGCTCTTCGGCCTCTCGATCTACGTGATCTTGCCCGTCGCGCCGCCGCGCTTCATGCCCGGTTTCGTGGACACGATGGCGCTCTATGGCTTCAATGTGGACGGGTCGGCGGCCGGCCCGCTCTACAATCCCTACGCGGCAATGCCGAGTCTGCATGTCGGCTGGTCACTCCTTGCGGGAATCGCGCTGATAGCCTGCGCCCGGTCGTGGTGGCTGAAGGCTGCCGGTATCGCGCTGCCTACGCTGATGACCTTCGCGGTTATTATGACCGGAAATCACTATCTCCTCGATATTGTCGCGGGCGCGGTAGTTATTCTCGTGTCGCTCTCTCTCTCCGCACTCTGGACTTCCTGGCACACAGCCCGCGCCCAGACGTCCCGCTTCCCGGCCTGGATACCATCCGCATTATTCTGGCGGCGGTGACGGCGAACGAAGGATTGCGGGCGCCCTCCGGGCAGCATGAGAAGATAGGAACGCATGACTGACACGGAAAGCAAGCGCGGCATGGATCGCCGCGGTAACGAGACAAACATCCCGGTCATGACGGCAGCGGACGTGATGCGCCCGGTGCCGACGATTGCGGCAGACGTTTCGTGGCGGGAAGCGGTGCAACTGCTGCTCGGCAGCGCGCTCGATGCGGTGCCCGTTGTGGATGGCGAGCGGCACGTGATCGGCATTGTCACCCAGACGGACCTCGCCACCCGGACGCGCGGCGTTGAACGGACGGAGCTGCGTGCGGTGCTGGACGGCATCGTCACGATCCGCTCGCACCGGACGCTGTTGCGGTGGCATGAATCACCACATTGGGAGATGGGTTCCACTGTCGCCACACTGATGACCGCGCCCGCCGTCACGGTGCGGCCCGAGACGCCGCTTCCCGTCGTCGCGCGCACCCTGCTCGATCACGACATCACGCAGGTGCCGGTAACGGATACCAGCGGTCAGATTCGGGGCATGGTGCGGCAGCATGACATCGTCGCCGCCGTCGCGATGTGGAGCGCCAGCCTCCTGCCTCCCGCCGAGCGCGACGCCTTCGCCGCCTGGGCGGCTTCCTGATCCCGGGCGATGACGAAGAGTGACAGACGCGAGCACTGCCATGATTGGCGTCGTGAGACGAAGGGGAGGGATGAATGGACGCACGGGAATATCTTCAGCGGCAGTTTGCCGTGATGCGGCAGGTTGCGGACGCACCATTGCAGGAGATCACCGAGGAGCAGGTGAACTGGGTGCCGCCCGGCACCGCGAACGTGATCAGCGCGATCCTGGTGCATCGGGCGGGGGTCGAGGATGGGATCGTCCAGCAGCGCCTGCGCGGTGAGCCGCGCGTCTGGGAGCGCGATGGCTGGGCAGCGAAGACCGGTGTCGAGACGCTGCCTGGGCAGAACGGCGGCTGGGAGGAATTGAAGGGGCAAACGATTGCCCTCGCGCCGGTGCAGGCATACGCCGCCGCAGTCCATGCAGCGACGGACGCCTATCTGGCGTCCCTGACCGATGAGGATCTGCGCCGCGAGATGCCGTGGCCATTCGGCGGAACGGGCACGGTGGCCGATTACCTCGCGCTCGTCGTCGTTCATACGGCCTTGCATGCGGGGGAAATCTCCGCGCTCAAGGGCGTGCAAGGGGCGAAGGGTTTCCCATTTTGAGGCAGTAGATACGAAGGCGATGCAAAGAAAAGAAGAGAGGGCGAGAATCTACCTCGCACCTCTCTTGCCTGGCGGCCATACGACCTGCGGATGTCTCGGCCGGGACATCACCGTGCCAGCGTGGGAATCTTGGCATCCGGCACCGTAATGGTGGGCGCAACCCGCGTCGCCAGTGTCACGAGCGCTCGCGCCAGCGATACGCGTACTAATTCATCAATCGTTCGCCGTACCCGCGCCGATCCCTGCTCCGCCTCCGCCAGCCGCCCGTTATGCGCCGCCCGCGCCAACCGATCCGCGTGCATTGCGAACCCCACCGCACCCGCCATATTGTCGAACATTGCGTCACTCCTCTCGTTGCTCTTCGTCTGCCGCTGATTGCCGTTGCTCCTATGCCGCCTGTGCGTCCCGCTGCGTTGGCGGTGTCATCGCGTTCGCGAGGGCGAGGAGTACCTTCGCGACCGTCGCGCGCACCGGATGCCGCTGCGCGGGCTTCTCGAACTGCCAGTCGTTGTCGTTGATCCATGCCGCCTGCCGCATGTGCTCGCTATAGTGAGCCTGCGCCGCCATCGGGTTCTCCATCATCGCTTTGCTCCTTTGTGCTTCCTGCCCTATCGCCTCGGTACACCCCTACCTTAGTGGGAACGGTGGGGCCGCACATCGCGCGAATCACTCAATCGTGGGGCGCGATGTGGCGAGGCCGGATGCGGGGCCGATACGTAGAATGCCGTAGTCGGCGACGTGCGGGTACGTAGCGGCGGGATCAGGCGAGGCCGTGGGTGACGGCGAAGCGGGTGGCGGCGGCACGGGTGGAGACAGCGAGCTTGTTGTAGATGCTGCGCAGGTGCTGCTCGACGGTGCGCGGGGAGAGGAAGAGGCGCTCGGCCACCTGCGGGTTCGTGAGGCCCTGCGCCACGAGTCGCAACACCTCCACCTCGCGGGCGGAGAGTCCGGCGGGATAGGATGGAACAGCGATCGGTGCAGTAGTAAATCGGGCATGCAGAGCAGCGGCGCGGGCGAGGGCGGGCTTTGCGCCGAGTGGTTCGCAGATAGCGCGCATCTCATCGAGCAGCGCGCGGGCCGCATCGCCGTCCCCCTGCGCCGCCCGCAGTTCGGCCTGCGCGAGCAGCGTAAGGGCGCGCTCGTATGGGGCTTCGCAGGCATCGGCCAAGCCCAAGGATGCATCCAGATGGCGGCCCGCGTCCTCGTGCCGGCCCGCCCCCGTGTCGAGTTCGCCCAGCAGGCGATGGGCGGCGAGCAGGGCGAGGGGCTGTCGCGGATTGCCGGCATGGGCAAGGGCGCGCTCGGCATGCTCACGGGCCTTCGCTGTTTCACCGGCCTGCCGATCGTACCGCGCCCACAGCATCTGTGCCTCGCAACGGCCAAGCACCGCCCCGCTCCACGACAGCCAGCGGTCATGAGCGTCGAGCCACTCCTTCGCGCGCGCCATGTCCC
The DNA here is from genome assembly GCA_025928215.1 of Chloroflexia bacterium. Taxonomy (GTDB): domain Bacteria; phylum Chloroflexota; class Chloroflexia; order Thermomicrobiales; family JALYUS01; genus JALYUS01. The sequence continues at coordinate 6,824 of JAICJW010000232.1, forward strand.
CGGCGTCCAGCGACAGCGCGACGGCCACCTCCTGTATCTCCAGCCCTTCGCGCAGGTCGCAATCCCCCGGCTCCGTCGCCGCCCCGTCCGGCAATAGCACGCGCACCCGCTCCCATGCCCGCTCCCGCTCCCCGCATTCCCGCGCCAGCCGCGCGGACAGCGCCAGCGATAGCAAATCGGGCCGCGCCAGCCCGAGTACCTCCAGGCGCGCGAACGACGGGGCATCCCACCGCCCATGGAGCAAGTCGAGCGGTGCCGGTAGCGCTTCCGCCGTCCCCGTCCCCATCGCCGGCTCCGCCCGCCGCAATGCGTCGGCGGCCATCTCTACCCACCGCGCATCCTCGGCCGGACGGTCGGCCCGGTATGGCAGCGCCAGGAACCGGACGACATTGAAGGCGCTGGCCCCGACGAGTACATGGTGGCCTATCGCCCGGTACGTCTCCAGCGCGCGCCTGAATGCACCCCCCGCCCGCTCGACCTCGCCCTGCATCGCCCATGCAATCCCCAACCCGACCCATCCGTCCGCGTACGCGGATCCCTGGTACGCAGCCA
>JAICJW010000245.1 GCA_025928215.1 Chloroflexia bacterium
AGCGGCTGCTTGCCCTCGCGGCAGCGGTCGGGCAGGAGGCGGCGCTGGCGGTGCTGGGGCCGCTGGCAGGGATGGACGAGGAGGCGCTGCTCACCGCCGTCGAGGGAGCGGCGGAGGCAGGGCTGCTGGCCGAGTCCCCGGACGGGCTGCATGTCCGCTTCGCGCACGCGCTGGTGCGCGAGGCAGTCTACACGGGCATCTCGCCGGCGCGACGGCGGCTGCTCCATCGGCGCATCGGCGAACTGCTCGCCGCGCAGCCGCATCCCGACCCCGACGCGGTGGCCATGCACTTCCAGCGGGCGGCGGATGGTCGGGCTGTCCCATGGCTGGTGCGGGCGGGGGAGCGGGCACAACTCGCCTATGCCTGGTTGACGGCTATCGAGCGGTACGAGGCGGCACTCGCGTTGCTGCAGGTGGGTGAGGGAGACATCGCACAGGAGGGCTGGCTGCGCTATCGCATCGGCCGCCTGCGCCGCTACCGCACGCCGGAGCAAGGCGTCGAGTATCTGGACGAGGCGCTGCGCATTGCCGCCATCGTCGGGGACCGCGCCCTCGCCGCCGCCGCCAGGTACACGCGCGGCCTTTGCTTTTTCTACATCGGCGACTACGAGACGGCCATTCGCGACATGTCCGCCGGGTGCGACGCGCTGGAGACGCTGCCGCCCGATGAACAGGAGCGGCTGGATCTCGGCCCCGACGAGCATGGCACACCCACTGTTACCAACCCGCGCGGCCTGCTCGTGATCACGCTCGCGATAACGGGCCGCATCGCTGAGGCGGTGACGATGGGGGAGGCGACGCGCGAGGGAGTACCTCGCCACACGCCACTCGGCGAGTTGGGCTGGGCACACCACGGCGACCGCTTCGGCGGCCTCGCGAACGCCTACGCGCTCGCGGGACGGCCCGGCGCGGCGCGCGACGCCCACGCACGGGCGCGCGAAATCTACCGGGCGCTCGGGAACCACTCCACGCTCGGCGCGAACACGAACCAAGCATTGGCTTTAGTGTCGCTCCCGTATTCCACGGAACAGACCAACGAGCATTGGCAATTGGCGGAGGAGGCGGCCGACGCATGGGGGCGGGCGATTTCGACCGGCGAACGCAGCCTGCGTTTTGCATATATCCCGGTCCTCATGCTCGTCGGGCGCTGGTCGGAGGCGTGCGCGGAGGCGGAGGCCGCGCTGCGCGGCGGGATGCCTGGTACGTTCCGGATGAACGTGCTCCTGATACTCGGTGAACTAGCACGGGCGCAGGGGGCCCCGGAGGTCGCGCGAGCGTATATCCGGGAACTGATGCCGTCCGGACCACAGACGACTCCCGGCGGTCTACCGCTCCCGGTTGGCATCGCGCTGCTTCGACTCGCGTCCGCACTCTGCCTCGACGCCGGAGAGTTGGCGAATGCGAAGGAGTGGCTGGAAGCGTACGATCGCTGGCTCGCATGGTCGGGGGCGGTGCTTGGCCAGTCCGAGGGGCAGGTGCTCTGGGCGCAATATTTCCGACTGGCGGGCGATATGACACAAGCCCGTGACCACGCCGAACGCGCCCTCGCACACGCGACCGAGCCGCGCCAGCCCCTCGCCCTGCTCGCCGCCCACCGTCTGCTCGGCGAACTCGATACTGACGTCGGCCAGTTCGACGCCGCCGAGACGCACCTGCAAGCGTCGCTCGCCCTGGCGGATGCCTGTGCCGCGCCCTACGAGCGGGCTTTGACGCTGCTGGCGATAGCCAAGTTGCGCGCTGCCACCGGAGCGGTGGAGCAGGCCCAGACACTACTCGATGGGGTGCGCGCGGCCTGCGAACCGCTCGGCGCGAAACCGACGCTCGCCCGCGTTGCCGCCCTTGGCGAACGCCTCGCCGCCACAGCGACCGCCACGCCTGCCTATCCGGCGGGCCTCTCGGCGCGCGAAGTCGAGGTCCTGCGCCTCGTGGCGCAGGGGCTGACGAATCCCCAGGTGGCGGAACGCCTCTTCCTCTCGCCCCGGACGGTCGAACAGCACCTGCGCAGCATCTACAATAAACTCGGCGTCGCCACCCGCGCCGGCGCCACCCACTTCGCGGTCACCAACGGCCTCGCCTGACCTGCGGCTGCGTGCCCTACGTACCGCCCGCACGCACCGACGCATCGCCAACTGCGGCATTCTACGCAGTCGCTCCCGCACCGCCCGCGCACATCGCACCGCATGATTGCGTGATTCACGCGATGTGCGACCCCTCCGCGCCCGCTACAGTGAGGGTGTACCGAGGCAGTAGGGCAGGAAGCACGAAGGAGCAAAGCGATGGAGAACCCAATGGCGGCGCAGGTCCACTACAGCGAGTATCAGCGGCAGGCGGCGTGGATCAACGCGAACGATTGGCAGTTCGAGAAGGCCACGAAGCGGCAGCGGGTGCGCGCGACGGTCGCCAAGGCGCTGATCGCCCTCGCGAACGCGGTGACGCCGACGGCACAGCGAAAGGCGGGGACGGCATAGGGGCGGGGACGAACGGCGGGACTCGGTGATACCTGAGAGGAACGACGAGATGTTGGAGAACATGGCGGGCGCGGTCGGATTCGCGATGCACGAGGAGCGGCTGGCACGAGCGGCGCACAATGTGCGGCTGATCGAGGCGAAGCAAGCGGCAACGGGGCAGCGGGCGATTGATGGATCATATCGCGCATTGCTGGCGCGGGCACTCGTGGCGCTGGCAGTACGGGTGGCACCGACCGGGAGACAGTCGAATCCCGGCATCGCGGCATTGGCACAGTGACGTTACGGCCAAGCCATCCGCAGATTGTGTCGCCGACAGACATGAGAGGAGCGAGACAGGTGCTCGCCCTCTCTTCTTTGCCTTAGCCCGGTCGTCGGGGACGCATCGTCGTGCGGAGTCAACTGTCGACCTGACCGCCTCCCGCGTAAGAAAGATCCACTCCACTGTCTTGACAAAGGGGTCCACTTGGGTTTCCCCGCGTCGAACTCAATGCAAACGCCCGTATGCTGACCCGCGTACTGATCCCACATACGATCATGTTCATACCCTTGTAGTCCCGCCGAAAGCAGGGGATCATGCGCATTCTGGGTGAAGCACGCAAGCCGGACGGGTTGAGTCGTGAGGTATTTGCAACGGTTCAGCACGGCCCAAAGATCGACTACCTCATCAGTGCTCGTGCCGATGCCGAAGTGCCCCACCGCGCTCTCTTGCGGATCGTTCGTGATCGTCAAGCGGCCCATGCGGATGGTACCGTTCAGGAAGATCTTTTCGATGACAGTCTCACGCTTTGTGTAGTGATATAGCCATACTGGTCGCTCATACCGTTTCACGCACCAGTACCCCTTCGTTCGCGAACGTCCGTTAGCAAACGGTTAGCAAAATGCATCAACGTGTCTCTAAGCCCGCTGGGTATATGCTTCATTCTGTTTGCCATACAAGGAAAAAGAGTGGTGCCGAGGGGCGGAATCGAACCGCCGACACTACGATTTTCAGTCGTATGCTCTACCGACTGAGCTACCTCGGCACGGAGGCGAAGTGCATCCTACGCGGGCGGCGCGTTCGTGTCAAGGGCGAAATGGCGTGTGCGAAGTTCGGAGTGCGAAGTTCGATAGTTGGAGCAATACGATTTGGTTTCTTCGAACGCCGAACTTCGCCCTCCATTGCCGATTGCGCGCTACGCCCGGTATGATGGCGGCGCGGTTGATGGGCCAATGGAAGGAAGGGAAAACGCATGCGCGAGAACGCGATCAAGGCGAAGATGCTCCGGGGCGAGGCGGTCATTGGGCCGTTCCTGCCGCTCCCGTCGCCGATGGTGATGGAACTGACGGCGTTCGCCGGGATGGATTTCGGCATCATTGACTGCGAGCACGGCTATATTGACTACGAGGGCGTCTATCCGATGGTGCTCGCTGCCGAGGCGCGTGGCATGACCGCCATCGCCCGCTGCCCCGTGCGCGATCCGCAATTCATCCTGCGCTATCTCGATCTCGGCGTGCAGGGGCTGCATGTGCCGCAGATCAACACGAAGCAGGAGGCGGAGGATTTCGTGCAGGCATGCCGCTACCAGCCGCGCGGCTGGCGGGGCAGCGCCTCCCCGCGTGCCGCTGACTACGGCAACAGCGGCATGAGCATGTACGATACGATGCAGGTCCTCAATCGCGAAGTGCTCACCATCGCGCATATCGAGAACCCGCGTGCCGTGGACAATCTCGAAGCGATCTGCGAGGTCGAGGGGCTTGATGTCCTCTTCGTCGGGCGCGGCGATATGAGCCACGCGCTCGGCGTGCCCAATCAGTTCGATCATCCCTCCGTCCAGGAGCAGATGCGGCGCGTCGTCGAGAAGAGCACGGGGAGCGGCAAAATCCTCGGCACCGTCGTGCGGGACGCCGCGCAGGCGCGCGAGGCAATCGAAATGGGCTTCCTCTATGTCGCCTGCGGCTTCGCGAGTTTCGTCGTCGGCGGGATGAAGCAGTTCTTGGCCGACACTCGCAAGTAGACATAATGCAGAGCCTGTGGGATACTGCGCCCGCGACGGATGGGACGCATGCGCGTGTCCGTACATACAGGGTAGCGCAACGGGGAAGAGGAGTGGGCGTGGGCAGATCCGCATGGCTGCGGCAGACGGTGGCGCGGTGGGCGCGGTGGAGTTTCATCCCGCTCGTGGCGGCGCCGCTGCTCCTCGCGGCATGCGGGAAGGATCAAGGCCAGGCCGGCGCCGTCTTCATTATCACGCCCGCGCCGCCGACGCCCACCAGCGTCGCCCGGAGTCTGACCCCGCCGCCCACGCTGCCGCCTTCCACGGCGGTCGCGTTTCCATCGAATGCGCCGACGATCACGAATGCGACCGACAGCCAGTTGATCGCCGGTGTCAAGGCGAAGGTGAAAGACAGCGCGGACGGCCTCACCCTGCGCGAGTCTCCCTCCACGAAAGCGAAATCGCTGGAGTCGCTCGCTGCTGGTACGGTGCTGAATGTCCTCGCCGACCCACAGGAAGCGGAGGGGCGGACCTGGGTGAAAGTCAGCCACGGCACTAATCAAGGCTACGTCGCCGCCGAATTCATTGAGCGAGTAAAGTGAGCAGGGTCTTGAGGGTAACAAGTAATACATCGAAAGTAACAAGTAACAAGAAGGAAAAGCGATTTCCCCTGTTGCTCGTTACTTGTTACTTGTTACTGCCAGCTTTATTGGCTGCGTGCGGCGGCATGAATGCACCTGCCGCACCGAACGCCAGCGCGCCGCCCGCGGGCGTGCCACCGACCGCCGCGGTGCAAGTGGCGCCGAATGGGGCGGTGGTGACGCAAGCCCCTGGCGTACCCGCCGCACCGAGCGCCGCATCCGGTCCGGCGCCATCGCCGCCCGTCAACCCGAATGACCCGGCGGCCGGCATTACCGAGGTTGGCACGGCGGATGCGCGGACACTCAACCCGATCCTGATCGCCGATCCGACCTCACTCGCGCTCTCGCGTCTCTTCTTCAGTAGTCTCGTCAATCTCACGAAGGATGGCACGCCGACGCCTGATCTTGCCCAGGCATGGACGGTCTCGGACGACGGCCTGACCTACATCTTTACGCTGCGCCCAAAGGTGCAGTGGAGCGACAATCAGGACCTGACGGCGGACGACATCACCTATTCCTACAACCTCTATCTGAACCGGGACGCCAACTCGCCGCGCTATAACACGGCCTACGCGGTCGTCGAGAGCGTGACGACGATCAACGATCATACGGTGCGCTTCAAATTGCGTCTGCCGACGGCCAGTTTCCTCACTGATGTCGCGACCTTCGGCATCGTGCCGCAACACAGCCTCGTCAATACGCAGCCGGCGGACCTCGCCGCAAGCGACTTCGGCACGACGAGCAACATCGTCGGCACCGGTCCCTTCCAGATGGTGCGCTGGCTGCGCTCGGAGCGGATCGAGGCGGATGCCAACCCGCACTACCACCTCGGCCCGGTCGCGTCCCCGCACTATACCTACATCGTCCTGCCGACCGATGACGCCGTGCGCGATGCGCTGGCGACCGGCAAGGCGGACTTTGGTGTCGTCTCGCCCGCCGTGCAGAAGGGGTTGGCAAATACGCCGGGCGTCAAACTGACGACGTATGATACCTACGATATGACCTATGTCGGTCTGCAACTCGATGTCACCAAGCCCGCGAGCAAATTTTTCGGCGATGCCAACGTTCGCAAGGCGCTGATGCTCGCGCTCGATCGGGGCGCAATGCTTCAGAGCGCGCGGAGTGGGGTCGGCATCGTCGCGGACGGCGTGCAGCCGCCGCCCTCATGGGCCTATACGCCGGTGGAACCGCGCTACCGGCAGAACCTCGATGAAGCGAAGCAGCTCCTTGACGCGGCAGGCTGGAAGGCGGGCGCGGATGGTATTCGCGTCAAGGATCGCCAGACCTTTTCGTTCACGCTCACCACGAACTCCAGTGATCCAATCCGCGAGACATACGCCGGCTTGCTGCGCGATGCGTGGGCAAAAGTCGGCATCAATGTCACGATCGTCTCCGAGAAGTGGTCAACCTTCGTTGATCGCGTGACGCGGACCCACGATTTCGATGCCTTCGTCGCCACTTACATCGGCAACGTGGACCCGGATCTCTCATCGCTCTTCTCAGTGGACGCGGCGCGGACGGGCCTCAATGCCGGTCGCTACCTCAATACCGATGTGGGCAACATGCTCAGTAAAGCGCGCGGCATTTACAAACCGGAGCAGCAACCGGAACGCAAGGACCTTTACACGAAGATTCAGCAGCAAATCATGACCGATCTACCCATCCTGCCGCTCGATTTCTCGAAGAACACCGTCGCTGTCCGCGATCGCGTGAAGGGCTTCGATTCTTCCGCCAACGATCTCGGCCTCCGCTTCCGCGCCCTCGCGTATACGTGGAGCGTCGGGTAGGACTGAGGACTGAGGACTAAGGACTTGGTAAGGAAATAGCGATGCTGGATGAGGATGAAGCGAAACAGCGAGAACG
>JAICJW010000584.1 GCA_025928215.1 Chloroflexia bacterium
ACCCGCCCCACGCTTGTTCTCCCTTCCGGGTTGTTCCCACAACAATGCGCTCTGTGCTGCTACCACCTCCTTTCTCTTCTTTCGGACGAAGGACGAAGGACGAAGCCGGAGACACAGGACACTTAGTCCTTAGTCCTCGGCTCTTCCCCGCGCCACGCGGTCGCGGAAGTCATGGTCATCGAGGGCGCCGATGAGGGCGGCGCTCATCAGCAGATCGTCGTGGGTTTCGGGATCGGGGACGCTCCACGCCATCTGCCGCCCGACGCCGGGGCGGACGGTGAAGGTGCAGGCGGCCACCTGCCGCCAGAACCAGCGCGTATCGTCCGCGCCATCGTCGAGGTACTCCTGATACCGGCCCGCCGCGATTGCCGCGAGGAGTCGCCAGCCGAGATCGCTCTTGCTCGCCGCCGTGAAGACGAAGGGCGTAACGGCATCGGGCGGGAGCGCCGCGCGAAGCATCGCCGCCAGGCCATGCCCGATGCCCGTCGCATCCACGACGACCGGCGCGCAGGCCGGATTCGCCCAGACGCGCTGTGCGAGGTCCACGATCTCCTCCGCGAGGATGACATGATTGACACCCGTCCAGACGCGGCGATCCACGACGCGATACGACGGCAACTGGCGCTGCCACCGTTGCGGGACGAGCGTGCAATTACGCGTGTCCGGCGGCACGATCGCCACGACGGTCAGCGCGGTGCTATCCCGCCGCGATGCGTGCGGGGAGACGAACCCGTGCCGCCCGGTCGCGGCCTGCGCGCCCGCTTCCTCCGCCTCCCCCGCGACATCCAGAAGGAGCGCGTAGCACGCGCTTCCGCCGAGAGTCGCGCGGTGCTGGCGGGGGTGCGTGCCGCGCATCTGGGCCTGCTTCACCGCGTCGAAGAGCATCCCGGCGTCGTCGAGCGGTTGGAGGCAGTATTCGGTACGGATGAAGGGGTGCTGCTCGCCCAGTTCCGCCATTCGCCGCCGCACCCGCGCCCCATACGCCGGGACTTCTCGCGCCACAGCGCGCCAGTCGGCGAGGTAGAGGTTCGGAGTTCGAGGTTCGAGGTTCGGAGAGGGGGATTCCGCCCCATTCTTCGAACTCCGAACTCCGAGCATCGAACTCGTCGCGGCCATCTCCCGCGCCAGCAGCGTATTGCGCGTCCAGACGGTGCCGGCGAAGACGGTCGTGGCGTTGGTGCTCGCGCCCATCGGGTCGAACACGGCATCCCACCGCTCGGGTTCGATGTCCTGCGCCTCGTTGGCGACGAGCAAGAGGGAGGCGGTCGCGCCGCGCGCCTGCGCCATCGGCCCCGCCGAGACGAAGCGCGCCGATGCTCGCCCGACGCGGACGATATGCCCGCCCTCCGTCTCGATCTCCGGCGCGAAGAGCGGCGCGGCGCGCAACCGCTCCTCGATGCACCGCAGGGTGATCTGCCCCTGTGGCACGAGCGACGGCGCGGCGACGACAATCTCGCCGCCGTACAGTTGCCGGTGGATGAGCAGGAAGGCGATCACCTGCGCTAAGAGTTCATCCTTGCCCGATTGCCGCGCGAAGACGACCGCGAACGACGCGCCATCGCCGGTGAGGGCGGAGTGAACGATCGCGCGTGCCGGGGCGAGTTGATAGGGTCGGAGCGCCGCCTCCGGCCAGATCGTCCGCGAGAACGCGCCGATGTCGCGCAGCAGCCAATGGAGCGCGCGCTCATCGGTGGAGCAGGCTTCGGCCTGCCCACGCCCTTGCAGGCC
>JAICJW010000188.1 GCA_025928215.1 Chloroflexia bacterium
CCGACATACCCCGTTCCCCCCGTTATCAGGATCATCGCTGCTTTCTCCTCTCAGTTCGGAGTTCGATCTTCGAAGAAAGGTCCCAAACCCACTTCGAACATCGAACTCCGAACTTCGAACTGATTGCTATCCGAGCGGCACAGCATAGCGGACGATCAGCCAAAAGCAGCAGGCGCTGCCTCCGAGCACGAACAAATGCCAGAGGGCGTGCGAATCGAACTTGCCAGGGATGAGATTCGGTCGCTCCAGGATGAAGATCAGTGCGCCGACGGTGTAGACCACACCGCCCGCGAGCATCCAGATCACGCCCGCCGACGGGAGGGCACGAAAGAGGGCGGGCGCGGCCAGCACACCGATCCAGCCGAGAAGCACATAAAACGTCGTCGAGGCCCAGCGGGGCGCGTGCATCCAGCGCGTCATCATGATGAGACCGGCAAACACAAGCCCCCAGATGACGCCGAGCAATCCCCAGCGCCAGATACCGTGGAGCGCAAGCAGACAGAGCGGTGTGTACGTCCCGGCGATCAGCACGACGACCATCGTGCAGTCGAAACGCAACAACCGGGCGTTACCACGTGGCGAGAGCGACAGGGAGTGGTGAAGGGTACTCGCTGTGTAAAGAGCGATCTGACTGAGGCCAAAGATAACGAGGCCAATCAGCGCCAGCACGTTGTCCATACGAATGCCGATGAACAGCAAAACCCCGAGGGCAATCACCGAGAGCAGAACACCCATCAGGTGGGTCAGGCCATTCGCTGGCTCGCGAACTTTCATTGTTATCACACGCATCTTCACTCCATACTTTAATCTTAGGGGTCACGCAATTCGCGAGCAAAATCCAGTGGTGGTGGGCCTTCGCCTGCCATAGAGAGGCAGGCGAAGGCCCGTCACCACCAAGAACATCGTTTCAACTGCGTACGGCCTAAATCTATTGGATTCGTATCCATATGCCCTTACCTGACAATTTTCACGGTCAATTCGGTTGGATGAGTCTGTAACGGCCTCCCCCTGCGGCAGCGCGATACGCAGTATTTCCAATGCCAGCTGCATCCATCCCCTCACCCTTCCAAGGGGGATCGCGGCGCGCTCAGAAATTCCGCGGTGTGTCAGGCCACCGAAATAGGCGAGGATCACCACCTGCTGTTGATCGAACGGTAATGTCACGAACGCGGCGCGCACCTTCTTCCCATCCCGCTCCCGCTCGACCATCGTCGTGATATCCTCGTCACTGGCGAGCGGAGGGATGTCTTCACTATCGAACGTCATGCCGCCGCGCCCCTACATGCCACGCAGCACATTGATCGCGTGATGATACACGATCGTCAGCAGCCAGGTGCGCGCCGTTCCTCGTCGCACGTTGTAGGTACATGCGCGGCGCCAGACAGGGTCGCATAGACCCCTTCGCCATGCGCGCACTTCACAGGGGAGCAGCCAAGGAACCCCTCAATCGCGGCCAGGAGATCATGCAGGTCACGCAAGTCACGCAGGTCATGGCGATGAAACGGCTTCCGTACGACCTGACAGTGCATCGCCCGCAGCACATCTGCCTTCACCGGCAGAACGTTTAGCTGCCGAACGAGGAGAATCGTTGGGATATGGGTCGTCTCGAGGTCGCCCCACACGCGCTTGAGGAAATCCCACCCATCATCACGATGTATCAGCCGGAGATTGAGGATGATGAGGTGTGGCTGCGCGCACCGCAGCATCGCGTGGGCATCAGAGCCTTCCGTCGCACACCAGCGAAGGGTGCGATACCCTTCATCGGTGAGCACATCGTGCATGAGCGAAAGGAAGGAAGGGTCATTGTCGAGAAGCGCGATTGTCGGAGCCGCCATCTGGCTCCCTTCCTGCCACACTGGATACGGAGAACGTGATTCCCGGGAGCAACGACGATTCCGCTCCCGCGCAATAGACGATCTTCATCAGCGTGGCACCTGCGCCATACTAGAAAGTATGAACAAGTTCTTATTACTGAGTACGCACGGATCGTGCCACCGACGTTCAACGTACGGGATTCAAAGGGCCACCGTTCCTCATCTTCGAATTGCGATCCTCGAACTGCTTCGTGGTATACTTCCATCTGTCAAGCTTTTGACCCCGCTCGACATTCGGAAGCGTTGTGAACCGCGCCAGCAGATAGCGGCGGCAATGCGAGACTTCCCCTGGGTCGCAGAATCGCCATGCACCGCCCGGTGTATGCGAGACGTGCGGAGGACCGCATGACACTGCCCCTCGATGGATCACTATCCCGGAAAGGTCGCCCCGGCCCGAAGCCACGGGGACGCAGCGTCGTACCGCTGACGATCACCGTGACAATTGCGCAGCGTGCATCGCTGATCGCCCAAGCAGAGATACAGCAGAGTAGTATCAGCGCTATCGTCCGCCAGTTCATCCTCGCCGGCTTGGCCGCCGACAGCGCGGCCACGCCCTGAAACAACGGCGCGCCGGATGATCAGGCGTCCGTCAGCACGACGCCAAGCACCTGCGCGCCCACCTGTTCGAGTACGGCGAGTGCGCGCTCGGCCTGCGGGCGGCGCGTCTTGCCTTGCGCGACGATGAGTAGAACGCCATCCACGCGTGCGGCGATTGCCCGGCTATCCGCGACGTCCGCGACGGGCGGCGCGTCAATGAGCACGATATCCGCCTGGGCGCGGAGGGCGGCAAGCAGCACGCCGAATGCTTCCGCACCGAGCAGATCCGCCGGGTTCGCCCCGCCCGGAGGGTGCCCGTGTCCACCCGCCGGCAGGAGCAGGAGATTCGCCACCCCGGTCTCGACCACGGGAAGGACAATCGTCCGATGCTCCTCATCCGGGCCGAGAATGGCCGTCGCGATCCCCTCCGCCGCCCCCCCTTGCCCGAAGAGTGCGCTCAGACTCCCGGCGTTCGGCACGCCGCGGAGGTCGGCATCCACGACAATCACGCGCTCGCCAGCGAGCGCGCACGCAACCCCGAGATTGGCGACCACCGCCGCCCGATCGCCGACGCCGCCCGAATCCGCGAGCAGATAGACATGCCCGCCGCCGCCATCTCCGGCATGCGGATCGAAGCGCAGATTCGTCCGCAGCGTGCGGTAGGCTTCGGCGGCGGCCCCATCCGGCTCACTGAGCATCACGAGACGCTCCCGGAGCGCTCCCGCCAACCCGCTCTTCGTCTCGACCACCTCACGCATCACTTTTCTCCCTCACCGAATCGAACCGCCAGGACGCGAAGATCGCCACGGAATACCGAACAAACGGTGACGAGAAACAAGGGAATGCATCCCCTTCACCTTCCCATCCTGGCGTCCCTGGCGGTTCCATCATGTGCCTCATTTACTGACGCGGCGGGGGATCGTCGCGATGACGGGCAGGCGCAGGTAGTGGCGCACATCGTCCTGCCCCTTGAGCGAGTCATCGAGCGCCGCCGCGCCCATCACGACGATCAGGCCGAATACGCCGCCGAGCACGAGACCCGCCAGCGCCGTCAATTTCGTCCGCGGGCCGTTTGGCATGATCGGCGGCGACGGGCAATTCGGCAGTACCGCCTGGCTGAACAGCCCGCCGGACTGCGCCGCGCAATCGAGGCTCGTGATGAGCAGGCGCGGCGTCCGCACGGCGTTCTGCTGCGGCGACTGGCTTATCCGTTTGTCCTCCGCATCGAGCGCGGCGATATCATCCTTGTTCTTGTCCACGACCATATGCGCCAGCGCCCCGACCACGCGTGCCGCGCGCGCCGGGTCTTGATCGGTCAGCGCGATAGTCACCGTCCGGTTATCGCGATTGCTCCGGGTAACGGCATTATAGGCGAATGCGGCATCACCCGGCTGCAAATACCCCTTATCAAGGGCGGACTGCACCGTATTCGGGTTGTGGATGTAGGGTTCGAGCGCCTGCGTCCAGTTTGCGGTCAGTTGGTCAGAGAAGTAATCAATTGGTACCGAGGTAATGGCGAGGCGGGTGCTCGCCTCGTATGTTTTCGCCTTACCGGCCTGCGATGCGTAGCCAAGCAGGCCGCCGATCAGCGCGGCAAGCACGATCACCCACCAACCGCGCCGCAGTACCCGCAGATAGACTTCCGGGCGCATCAGGCGGCCCGTTCCGCCCGCGTGCGCCGCGGGATCGTGCCGATGACCGGCAGCCCAAGTTGATCCTCGATCTCCTGCCGGTCATGGAGACGCGTGTCGAAGAGGTCAACGAGGAGCGCGATCACCGCCGCCAGCAGCACGCCCGCAAGGAACGTCCCCGCCGCGAGGACGCCCGACTTGAGCGACGTTGCCGCCGCGCTCGTCGGATAGTTGATAATCGAAACTTGCACCGGGCGGTTCGGGAAGTAGTTCGGCCCGTTCGCCGCCAATTCATCGAGCGCCGCCTGACCGATCGCGACCGAGCGATTCGCGTCCCCGGTCGTCGCGGTGACGCTGAGCACGCGGTAGACCCGCGTCGAGGAGAGCGCGGCCTGCACCTCCCCGGCGGAATAATTCAGCCCCTTCGCCTGTAGCCGTTTCGCTACGGCGTCCGCGAACGTACTGCCGGGAACGAGGCGGGTGAGGTCATCCGTCGCTGCCTCGCTGGCGAGCGCGCGATAGTAGTTATCGAACCCCTGCGGATTGGTCGGGTTGGGCGCGATGCTCGTCACCGTCGCCTCGCCGGAGGCGGTATACGACTTCGCGGCATGCCGGTAGTTATAGCCCGCCAGCCCAAGCGCGAGCAGCGGCAAAATCACCAGCACCGGCCATCGCCGCCGGACGACCGCCCAGAAGCGGGGAAGAGACGAGTACCGAGTACTCCGGATGCCCTCTGGACGGGATGAGTGCTGAGTTTCCATAGTCCCCTGTCATATCGCGACGCCAGATACTGGCTCTCCCGCTCAGTACTCAGTACTCAGTACTCAGTACTTCCGCGCTATCGTAGCGGCGCGGCGGCAATACCGCAACGTTCAGAGAATCGCGATAATCGCCGCGAGGGTGACGATGCTCATGAGCGTGGAGAACAAGACGGTCGCCGTGACGAATGCGGGCAGGAGTTCGTGCTCGAAGGCGATGATCGAGGCAAGCACCGCGGCGGGCATCGCGGATTGGAGGATGCCCGCATCCCGCGCGAGGCTCGTCAGGTGGAATGGGATCGCGATCAGCGCGGCGAGCGCCGGCCCGCCAAGCAGCCGGATGAGACTCGCACCGAGCATATCGCCATTCAGCCGGGGAATGCCCGCGCCTGCCAACTGCACGCCGAGCGCGACCAGCATCACCGGCACCATCGCTCCCGCGAGTAGCGCGGTCGGTCGTTCGATAACGAGCGGCGGATGAATACCGGACGCATTGAAGAGCAGCGCGGGGATGACCGCGATCACGGCGGGTGTTTTCGCGACGGCGAGGAGCGAGCGGAGGCTGCTGCCGTGGTGCCAATTTGCGGCGGCGACACCAATAATGAACGAGATCGTGGACATCGCGATGAAGTAGATCGTCGCGGCGACGAGTGCATCCGGTCCGAAAGCGAATTGGACGATGGGCAGGCCAAAGTTGCCGACGTTCGGGAAGACGGCGATCAGCACGTATGCGCCCGTCATTTGCGGCGACCGTTTGCACAGCCGCGCGATGGCGATAGCTGCCCCCGCGCACGCGACCTCGACGACGCCGATGTAGAGCACCATTCGCCCGGCGACTGCCGCGTCAATGTGCGCGGTCGTCAGCACAGTGAAGGTGAACGATGGGACAAGCACGAAGTAGGCGACGCGGGAGAGCGTACGCGCCTCCAGGCCCAACCGTGGCCCGACGATAAAGCCGATGGCGACAAGCGCGAAGACCGGAATGAGAATATTGAGGTAAATTTGAGGCAGTTGCCCCACGCACCACTCCCTTATCATGCGTCACGAACAGGGATGCCGAAAGGCGAACAGGGAGTGTTGATCGGCGCGATACCGGCGCGATGCGGCACTATAGCATAGGTTCGCGGTAAAAGAGGAAAAGACACGATGACGATTGCCGACGACCACCTGCTTCCGCTCCTCGATACCGCGATCGCGGCGCGGGCGGCGCTGCTCGACACGCGGCATCAGGGGGCAGTGCGGCTCTTCAGCGGCTTCTTTGAGGGCGCGCCGGATCTCGTCGTGGATTGCTACGGCGAGACGCTCGTACTGCACAACTACGCCGATCCCCCCGTTGCCGCGGACGCGGCAATCGCGGCGGCGGCGCGCTTCCTCACCGAGCGGCTACCGTGGGTCCGGGCCGTGATCGTCAAGACGCGCAATGCGCCGACACTCGCGGAGCGACATGGCACCCTGCGGCTCGGCACGAAACCCGACACGCGCGTGCGCGAGCATGGCGTCTGGTACGCCCTCGATCCGCGTATGCAACGCGATGCCGGCTTCTATCTGGATACGCGCAACCTGCGTGCATGGGCGATCCATCATCTCGCGGACAAGAGCGTGCTCAACACCTTTGCCTATACGGGCAGCCTCGGCGTGGCGGCGACGGCGGGCGGCGCACGGCGCGTTGTGCAGACCGATCTGAAGCGGGAGTACCTGAATATCGCGAAGACCTCATGCACACTCAATGGCTTCCCAATCGTCAAGACGGACTTTCGGGCAGGCGATTTCTGGACGCGGATCAGCCAGATGAAGCGGGCGGGCGAGCGGTTCGATTGCGTCTTCGTGGACCCGCCCTTTTTCGCCGCGACGGCCAGAGGCACCGTTGATCTCGTCGCCCAAAGCCACCGCGTCATTAACAAAGTGCGGCCGCTGATCAACGATGGCGGCGTGCTCGTCGCGATCAACAATGCCCTGTTCGTCTCTGGGGTGGCGTACATGCGGACGCTCGAAACACTCTGCGCGGACGGCTACCTCGCGATTGAGGAGATGATTCCCGTGCCACCGGATTGCACGGGCTATCCCGAAACGCGCGTCCGCCCGCCCCTCATGGATCCCGCGCCCTTCAATCATTCGACGAAAATCGCCGTCCTGCGCGTCCGGCGGAAATCGGCATAGCCGCCCCCTCTTTCTGTCATAGATTCATGCTATCAAAGCGGCGCGATTTGGTAGGTAATTCCTCAGCTGGCGTTGTGCAGATGCACGGCGGATGGTATGATTCCCGCAGAAAGAAACGTTCACGTTTCAACCGTAACGGGGGTTGAGCAGGAATGCGACCCAAGTGGCAGCATCAGATCAATTTCAACGTGATGGCGCGCGGCGCGGGCGAGGTTTTCGTCCGCGTTTTTGTTGCGTATCCGGCAGCGATGTGACGGTGTGACGGCATGACGAGGAGGCAAGGAGCGGTATGACTACAACGACGGCAACAGACTTTGTCTTGCGGATCGGTGGTGAATCCGGCGATGGTATGGTGACCATCGGTGATGTCATCACGGCGGTCGCGGCGGATCATGGCGCGTGGGTGCATACCTTCCGCACCTTCCCAGCGGAGATTCGGGGCGGCCCGGTGCTCTTCCAGTTGCACGCGGACACCCGGCCCGTCCTCTCAGTCGGCGATCAGGTGGATGTCCTCGTCACACTGAACAAAGAGGCGTGGACGTTGCACCACAATTCCCTCCGGCCGGACGGCGCCCTGATCTTCGATCCGTCCGAATATCAGCCGCCATCGTGGTTCATGGGTACGAAGTATGAGGTGCCCGCCGTCGAACTGGCGAACAAGGCCGGAGCAAAGCGCGGCAAGAATATTGTCATCATCGGCGCAATTGCCAAACTGTTCGGCCTCGATGCCGACGTGGCGAAAACCACGATCACCAAGAAACTCGGCAAGCGCGCCGAACTCCTGCAAGGGAACCTCGACTCCTTCAACGCGGGCTATGAGTATGCGGGCGGCCTCATGAAGGCGGATCGCTTCGGCTTCGCCTTCCCCGAGACGCGCAGCAATGGCGACCGCCTGATTATGAACGGCAACGACGCGATTGTCGCCGGGGCGATCCGGGCAGGTTGCCGCTTCTACGGCGGCTATCCGATCACGCCGGCCTCCGACATCATGGAAAAACTGGCGGCGGAACTGCCGGTGATCGGCGGCGCACTCCTCCAGGGTGAAGATGAAATCGCCTCGATCAATGCCTGCCTCGGCGCGTCATGGGCGGGCGTTAAATCCATGACCGCGACCGCCGGCCCCGGCCTCTCGCTGATGACCGAAGCGCTCGGCATGGCCTCGATGGCGGAGATTCCCGTCGTCGTCGTGGATGCCCAGCGCGGTGGCCCGAGCACCGGCCTACCGACCAAGACGGAGCAGAGCGACCTCAATTTGGCGGTCTATGGCGCGCACGGCGATACGCCGCGCATGGTCGTCGCCCCGACCGAAGTTGGTGACTGCTTCTCGACGACCGTCCTCGCCTTCAACCTCTCCGAGCGATATCAGATGCCGGTCCTTCTCCTCTCCGATCAATCCCTCTCCAGCCGGACGGAAAGCATCGCCCGGCCCGATCTCGAAAACGTCGAGGTCTGGGACCGCATTACCCCGGCCAACGCCGAGCAGTACGCGCATCTGATTGGCCGGAACGGTCACGGATCAGCGGGCAGCAATGGTGCGACAGAAGAAAGTGAAGGGAACCGCAACGCGATCGAGGACGATCCGAGCGGCGATCCCGTCTATGTACGTCAGGAGACGGCGCTCCTCTCCTATGGGGTGGACCTGACG
>JAICJW010000506.1 GCA_025928215.1 Chloroflexia bacterium
CACGCGGCGATCGGGACCGATCTCGACGGCGGCTACGGCACCGAGCAATGCCCGCGCGATCTCGATACAATCGTTGATTTGCAGCGCATCCCCGACCTGCTCGCGCGCCGCGGCTATCACGATGCCGATATCGAGGCGATCATGCACGGCAACTGGCTCCGCCTGCTCGAACGCGCCTGGACTGGAAAAGCAGGATAGCGCGATTTACCAGAGAGTGAGTGTACCCCGTGCCCTTTCTTCACCGTGACGGCTGTGATCTCTACTACGAAGTCACCGGGCACGGCCCGCCAATCGTCTTCGCGCATGGACTCGGCGGCAACCATCTCTCCTGGTGGCAGCAGGTCCCGCACTTCCGCGATCGCTATACCTGCGTGACCTTTGCGCATCGTGGCTTCGCACCCTCCACTGAGGCATCGGACGGACCGGGGCCGGCGGCGTTCGTGGATGACCTCGCCGCTCTGATCGCCCATCTCGACCTCGCGGATGTCCGTCTCGTCGCGCAGTCAATGGGCGGGTGGACCTGCCTCGACTATGCCTTGCGACACCCCGAGCGAGTGCGCGCGCTCGTGATGGCGGCGACGGTCGGTTCCGTCGCGCACCAGGAGATTGATCACCTCCTGACCGCTGCGGGCGCGACCCAGGCAGCGCTCTTCGCGCGAGGAATCCATCCAGCGGCCGGTGAACGGATGGCCCGCGAGCGGCCCGCGCTGCATTACCTCTACACGGAAATCTCCGATCTTAGCATCGGCCTCGACAAGGAGCGCCTCCGCCGCGATCTGTACGCGCTCCGCACAACACCTGCCCATGCGGTGGCGGCGCTGCGGATGCCGGTGCTCTGCATCTCAGGCGAGGAGGATGTCGTTATCCCGACGGGCGCAGTGGCACTGCTCGCCGAGATTATCCCTGGTGCGATGATGGTACGCGTACCCGAGTCCGGCCATTCGGTGTATTTCGAGCGACCGGACGTCTTCAACCGCCTGGCGGACGATTTCTTTCAGAATGCATAAGTGGGTGCGGCGCCGGATCGTTCTTTCGAGTATAAGGGAGCAAAGGAGTAAGCAATGGTTCTGGACGATGCGGTAATCCTCGGTGTGCTGCGCGGCGATCGAGACGTTGCAGCGGTGTGCGCCGCAGCAAAGGTCTCGTATGAGGAATTTATTACCGCGCGGAATGCCTATCTCTGTCGTCGGTTGCCGCCGAACGATCTCCATCTGACAGGCGGCGTGACAGGCACGCTCGACATCCTGCGGGACGGGCACGGCATCCCCCATATCTATGCCGAAACGACGAACGATCTCTTTTACGGCCTTGGGCTGGCGATGGCGCACGATCGCTTGTGGCAGATGGATATCTTCCGGCGGCGCGGCTTGGGGCGCCTCGCGGAAGTGCTCGGGCCGGACTATCTCAACGCGGACATTACCCATCGCACGCTGATGCTGGAACGTATCGCGGAGCGCGAGGTGCCGCTGTTGGATGAGTCGACCGCCGATATTCTCGTCGCTTTTGTGGCCGGCGTGAATCGCGGTATCGAGACGCTCGTGCAGCACTTGCCGGTCGAGTTCGCCATCCTGGAGTACGAGCCGGAGCCCTGGACGATCCGCGATGTAATTGCCGCCGCCCGCGGCTTCTGGTGGTCGCTCAACGGTCGGCTCCAGAGCATTGTCGCAGCGGAGGCCGCGATGCGGCACCTGCCGGCAGGTCCGCTGCGCGACGCGTTTCTGACGCCCGAATTCCCGGGGGAGCGTATCGTCCCATCAGGCAGCCCCTTCCCGCCTGCGGATCTCGCGCCCGGGGCGCTGTCCGGGGTCGGGCAGCCCTTTGCGGGGAGCGATAACAGCGCGACGGGGAGCAACAACTGGGCGATCGGTGGTGGACGGACGCCAACTGGTGCCGGCATCGTCGGCAGCGATCCCCACCAACCATTCATGCTCCCGGCGAACTGGTACGAATGCCGGTTGCGCGGCCCGGAAGACGACCTGATTGGCGCCGGCTGGGCGGGGATGCCGGGGATCTGGTTCGGCCGCAATCGTCGGCTTGCCTGGGGCCTGACCAACAACAATGCCTCGACGCGCGATCTCTACATCGAGGATGTGCATCCATCCGATCCATCGCACTATCGGGATGGATCGGAGTGGCGCCCATTTGCCGAACATTCCATCACGATTTCCGTGCGCGGGCGGGAACCGCACCATCTCACCGTACGCGAGACCGCGCGCGGCCCGATCGTCAATCACCTCGTTCCGCCCGTGGATCCTGCGGGAGACCCGCCCTTGGCATTGCGTTGGGTTGGCCAGGAGCATCTCACCGAGGTTCAATCGGTCGTCGCGCTTGGCCGCGCGCGCACCGGCGAGGAGTTTCGGGCGGCCCTCGCGGACTGGGCCCTCCCGGCATTCAACTGGGGCTTCGCGGATGCGGATGGCAATATCGGCTACCAATGTGCCGCGCGGATGCCCATCCGCGGGCGTGTCGTCCGAGGTTTCCGCGAGGCGAACAACCCTGATGACCGTTGGCGCGGATACGTGCCGTTCGATGCCATGCCGCGGTTGGAAAATCCACCGTCCGGCTACATCGAGAGCGCCAATAACGCGCCGGTGCCGGATGATTACCCCTATGCCTTCAACGGCGCGTTCGCGTCGGGAGAGCGGGCAGTCCGCATCCGCGAGCGCATTGGGGACTCTCCGGTGTTCGACGCCTCGGCTTGCGCGGCGCTACAGAACGACACCCTCTCACCCCGCGCC
>JAICJW010000332.1 GCA_025928215.1 Chloroflexia bacterium
CGTGATCCGCACGCACGTCGGTGACGGTGGCTGCCGCGAGACGCATTCAGGTCAGTAGCGCCTCACTTGTTCACCCGGACATCCTCGAAGCGGTAGAAGGAGAGCGTGTCGAGGCTGAAGCCCGTGACCGCGCTCTGCCAGGCGGCGGTGGCGGGTGGGTAGGCGACGAAGACTTGCGGGGCATCGTCGAGGTACATCTGCTGCACCTGGTCATAGAGCATCTCGCGTTTCTTCGGGTCCTGCTCCAGATCGGCGGTATCAATCAGGCTGTTCAGCGCCGGGTTGTTATAGCGCGTGTATGCACCAAGCGTGCTCGTGCCGCCGCGCAGGACGCGGTTCGCGACTTCCGTTGGGTCGCTCATGTCGTTCGTCCAACCGCCCGTCCACGCCATCACTGACCCCGCCTTGCGATTAGCGGAGAGGGCGCTTGATTCGACCTGCGAGATGTTGACGGTCACGCCGATCTTCGCCCACTGATCCTTGGCGATCGTCGCGATCTGCTGGGCGACGTTGTTGCCGGAGGCGATGGACTGCTCGAAGGTGAAGCCCTTCGGAGCGGAAGAGGCTGCCATCAGTTGCTTCGCCTTCTCGAGATCAAACGGATAGCCTTTGAGCGTCTTGTCCCAGTACGTGCCGGGCGGGATCGGGGAGTTCTGGAATTTCCCCTGACCAAAGAAGACGGCCTTCAGAATCGCTTCCTTGTCGAGCGCGTAGTTCAGCGCCTGCCGGACATTCTTGTCATCGAGCGGCTTGAACGTGATGTTCATCGGCAGCGTGAAGTAGGTCTGGATGACGAACGCCTGCGCCTTGGTATTCCCCTGATTCAGGCTCTGGATCTGGCTGAGCGGCACGAAATCAATCACGTCGGTCTCGCCACCCTGCAATTTGAGGACGCGGCTGTTGTCGTCTGGGATGTAGTCGATATGAACCTCGTCCGGGCCGTTGTTGCCCTTCCAGTAGTTGGGGTTCTTCTTGAGAACCATCGTGTCGCCTTTTTTCCAGCCCTCGCAGTAATACGCGCCCGTACCGCGTGTCTTGTAGGTGTTATAGCCGTCCTGGTCTACTGCCAGCGCCATATCGGCGGGCATCGTTTGCGCGGTCCACATCGCCAACTCCGCCAGCAGCGGCGGGTGCGGCTGCGACAGGACGATCTTCACGGTCTTGTCGTCCACGGCCTGCACATCCGCGATTGCTTTATAGGTATCCTTCCACTGCGTTTTCGGTCCCATCCGACACATATCGAGAGATGCCTTGACATCCGCCGCGACGAGCGCCTTGCCATCCGAGAACTTCGCATCCCGCAGTGTGAAGGTCCATGTTTTGCCGTCCGCGCTCGTCTCCCATTTGGTGGCGAGGGCCGGTTCAACACCCTGCCCATCTTTGGTGGGCCGCACGAGGCCATCATAGATATTGAGCATCGTGAATTCGCTGGCATTGTCCTCGGAGGACCAGCCAATAAAGGGGAATCCCGGCTCCGCATTGCGGGACATCCGCAGTATCTTGCCCTTGCCCGCCGGCGCGAGCGCGGCCGCCGACGATGCCGGGGCGGTTGCGCCACCCGTTGTCGCGGCGGCGGGGTTCGCGGCGGTGGTGCCCGCCGCAGTGGCGGCCTTTGGTGTATCCGTCGCCGTCGTCGTCCCGCCGCACGCGGCGAGTGCAGCCGCGCCCGCGCTCGCCGCCAGCACCGCGAGAAAGCGGCGGCGCGAGAGCCGCGCGCCGCTCCTCGACTGAACCAATGGGCCTTGCTCCTGCTCCATCGCATTCCTCCTTGATTGGTGTGGTTAGGCTTGCACAGTATATCTGACAGGGCAAGTGCCGCTCCTTTCATGATATGATTGGCGTCAGCCAGATGAACGTTGCTCGCTGCTCGCTGCTCATTGTGTTCCTGTTCGCGCCGTGCGCCGGGAAGTTGGGGGAGGGCATGGGGAACGACAAAACGGCGGTGGAGAACATGCCGTCAGGCTTGACCGCCGAAGCGTTGCATCGTTCCATCGCATACCTATCCGTCTTTCTTCAGGGCGTCAGCGATGGCATCCTCGTGCAGGATCATACCGGCACCGTCGTTTTCATCAACGACGCCGGGGCACGCGCTTGCGGCTTTGCCTCGGCGGCGGAGATGCGGGCAACACCGATTGCCGACGTGCTTGATAAGTTCGTGCTACTGGATGAGGCAGGGCAGCCATTTCCCATCGCCAATCTTCCCGCGCAGCGCGTCCTCAAGGGGATGGCGGCCAACGAGACGGTGTTGCGCACACGGTCCCACAATTCCCGCGAGGAACGGTGGTCGGTCGTGAAGGCGACGCCCGTGCGGGACGCACAGGGAGCGGCCGCCTTCGCCATCAGCATCTTTCAGGACATCACCGAGCGGAAGCGCACCGAGGCTGCCACGCGCTTTCTTGCGGATGCGAGCACCGTCCTCGCCAAATCGCTCGACTACGAGACGACGCTCCAGCAAGTCGCCCGACTGGCTGTGCCTCACGTCGCGGACTGGTGCTCGGTGGACATCGCCGACGCGGAGGGCGTGCCGCATCTGCTCGCCATCGCGCACGTAGACCCGGAAAAGGTCGCGCTCGCCCACGAACATCGCCGCCGCTACCCCGCCGATCCTGACGCCCCCTACGGTGCCGCCGAGGCGATCCGGACCGGGAAGTCGCAACTTGTATCCGCAATTCCTGACGACGCGCTTGTTGCCGGAGCGCGCGATGCCGAGCATCTGGCGATGCTGCGCGCCCTCGGCCTCGCCTCCTCGATGATCGTCCCGCTGATCGCGCGCGGGCGGGTCGTGGGTACGATCACATTCGTCTCCTCATCACCGGAACGCCGATACGGCCCCGACGACCTTATCTTGGCGGAGGCGGTCGCGGCGCGGGCCGCACAGGCGATTGACAATGCCCGCCTCTATCGGGATGCGCGAGCGGCGGAGGAGCAATATCGCGGCCTCTTCGCCGGGGTGGGCGATGCCGTGCTCGTGACGGATGCGGAGGGCAACTACATTGACGCCAACCCCGCGATGACCGAACTGGTCGGCTACTCCGTCGCGGAATTACACCGGTTGCGAGTGGGCGACCTGACCGCCGACGCCGAGGATGGGTTTGCCAGAGCGATTCACGCCTTGCCTGATGACGCGATGCGTGGCGAAATCACGCTGCAACGGAAGGATGGCTCGACCGTCCCCGTTGAAGGATGGATCACGAGCATTACCGGGCCGAGCGGGGCGCTCTTCATCGGCACATGGCGGGACATCTCCGAACGCCGGCACATCGAGGAGGAGCGGCAACGATTCATCGCGATGGTGGCGCATGAGTTACGCAATCCGCTCTCCTCCCTGATCGGCTATGCCGAACTGATGCGCCGCCGCGAGCGATACGATGCCAAAGCGGTGGAAACGATCATCGCCCAGGGCAGGCGGTTGGAGCGCCTGACGCTCGACCTGCGTGAGACGATGCTCGTGCAGGCGGGCCTGCTGAATCTGAAACGTGCCCCGGTTGCGGTCCATGCGCTCATTGCCGCCGCCATCGAACAGGCGCATGCGACGACTACCCGCGCCATCCACGTTGATATGCCGGATCACCTGCCACCCGCCGAGTGGGATGCGGATCGGGTGACGCAGGTGCTGGGCAATCTCCTGCTCAACGCGATCAAGTATTCCGGCGAGGGCGGTGACGTGCGGGTTCAGGTGAAGGATATGGGCAACGATGTGTGCGTCACGGTCGCCGATTCCGGCATGGGCATTCCGCCAGACGCCTTGCCGCGCATCTTCGAGCCATTCTACCGGGCGTCGAACGCCACCGATGGCAGCGCGCGGGGGATGGGGCTGGGCCTGCCGATCAGCAAAGCACTCGTGGAGGCGCACGGCGGCGAGATGTGGGCAGAATCGACGCTCGGCCGGGGGAGTACCTTCACGTTCACGTTGCCTTATCACCCACCATCAGCGGGATGATGCGGTATAGCGTAGCGCTCTCGATACCGGGTACTCTCGTTTTGTGACGTACGACGACACTTCGCGGAGGATACTGCTGCCATGCGACTTGAAGCGAGCCTGCACGATGTCCCATGGATGGAGATTCCCGCGCACGCGCGCGCCATCGAAGCCCTCGGCTTCGACAGTATCGCCCAACCGGAACTGCGGCGTGATCCTTTCCTGCCCCTCACACTGGCGAGTACGGCAACGGAACGCGCCCGCCTCGTCACCTCCGTTGCCATCGCCTTTCCGCGCAGCCCAATGGCGAACGCCTACACCGCGTGGAACCTGCAAGAGATGTCGAACGGGCGGTTCGTCCTCGGACTTGGCACGCAGGTCAAAGGGCACATCGAACGCCGCTTCAGCACAGTCTGGGGTTCGCCGGGGCCGCGCCTGCGCGAATACGTCCTCAGCCTGCGGGCGATCTGGGAGACGTGGCAGCACAAGACGCCGCTCAATTTCAAGGGCGACTTCTACGCGATGGATTTGATGACGCCGGAATTCAGCCCCGCGCCACTCGCCGTGCCGCCGCCGGGCATCCAGATCGCCGCCGTGAACGCCTACAATATCCAACTCGCCGGTGAACTCTGCGACGGCCTGCGCATCCATCCCTTCTCGACGCCCGCCTACACGCGCGAGGTGATCTGGCCGAATGTCGAGGCCGGCGCGAAGAAGTCGGGGCGTTCGTTGGAAACGTTCGAGATGGTTGGCGGTGGCTTCATCGCCACCGGCGCGACGGACGAGGAAGTCCAGGCCGCGCGCGAGCAGGCGCGCTATCGAATCGCCTTCTATGCCTCGACCCGCACCTATCTCCCCGTCCTCGAACACCACGGCTGGGAAGCGATGAACGGCGAACTGCGCCGCCTGATCGCCCAACAGCGCTGGAGCGACCTCGCGACCGTCGTCCCCGATGATGTCCTCGACGAATTCTGCGTTTCCGGCACCTATGACACGATCGTATCGGGCATCAAGGCCCGCTCGGAAGGCGTTGTTGATTGCATCGGCTTCCCACTGCCGCCCGACCCCGCTGCCCCAAGCGACGACTATCTCCGCGCGCTCAATGCCCTCCGCGAGATCACCTCAGCAGCGGA
>JAICJW010000542.1 GCA_025928215.1 Chloroflexia bacterium
CATCATCATTTACGATTTAGTCATAACTAAACCTCTTCTGTAAGGGGCGACGATGCCGGAGTTGGTTCCCTCTCAATCTGAACAGGATTATCTGAAGGCGATTTATCACCTGACGCATGGTGAGGCGAAGGAGCGCACGGGGCCGGCCGCCCTGGCGGAATGGCTCGGGTTTTCGTGTGCGTCGGCGACGAATATGGTGAAGAAACTGGCGGAGCGTGGCCTCGTCACGCACAGCCCGTATCACGGCGTCGCACTGACGGCGATGGGCGAAAAAGTCGCGCTCGAAGTCTTGCGTCATCACCGGCTATTGGAAACGTACCTCAGCGAGCGGCTTGGCGTGCCGTGGGAGCAGGTGCACGCGGAGGCGGATCGCCTCGAGCACGCGCTCTCGGAGGACCTCGAAGCGCGGCTCGATGCGGCGCTCGGCTATCCGACGACCGATCCGCACGGCGCGCCGATCCCGACGAAAGAGGGGATTATCGCCGCGCCGGCGACGCAGCGGCTCTGGTATGTCGCGCCGGGGAGCAGGGTGATCGTCGCGGAAGTGGCGGATGAGGATGCCGCGCTCCTCACCTACGTTGCCGATCTCGGCCTCGTGCCGGGCGCGACGGTGGACGTGCTGAGCAAAGCGCCCTTCGATGGCCCGCTCCATATCCGCGTTGGCGGCGGCGAGTACGCGCTCGGTGAGACGGTGATGCGCGCGGTGTCGGTAAATCTCCCGGATCCCCTCCCCCCTGTCCCGGTGGGGAAGGGGAAAAATCGGAATGGGGCGTAGGCCGATGCGGGAACGGGACTCTCTGCTCACACGCACCCCCGCCCCGGCTGCGGCAACAGCGACGACAACCACATCCACTCAGACGGCATCATCGGGGACGATGGTGCTGGAAGGGCGCAGCAAGAAACGGGGGCTGGGGCGCATTCTCCCCTTCCTCGGCCCGGCCTTTATCGCCTGCATCGCCTATATGGATCCCGGCAACTTCGCGACAAATATCTCCGCCGGGGCGCAGTTCGGCTACCTGCTCGTCTGGGTGATCGTTGTCAGCAACCTGATGGCGATGCTCATCCAGTCCCTCTCCGCGAAACTGGGCATCGCGACCGGTTCCAGCCTGCCGGAAGTCTGCCGCGCGCACTTCCCGCCGCCCGTCGTGATCGGGCTGTGGATCTTCGCGGAGCTGGTCGCTATCGCGACCGACCTGGCGGAGTTCCTCGGCGCGGCGCTCGGCTTCAACCTGCTCTTCCATATCCCGCTCCTGCCCGCCGGGCTGATGACCGCCATCGCGACCTTTCTCATTCTCGGGCTGGAGCGCTATGGCTTCCGACCGATGGAGGCGGTGATCACGGCGATGGTCGGCATCATCGCCCTCTGCTACATCCTCGAAACGGCGATCGGCAAGCCGGATTTCGGGCAGGTCGGGCGCAGTTTTCTGCCGCCGAAGTTCGATGGGACGGAGAGCGTGCTGCTCGCCGTCGGCATCCTCGGCGCGACGGTGATGCCGCACGTCATCTACCTCCATTCCGCCCTGACGCAGCACCGTATCACGCCGAAGACGGCGGACGAGGCGCGGCGGCTCTTCCGATTTGAAGTCCTCGATGTCGGGATCGCGATGGGCATTGCCGGCTTCGTCAATGTGGCGATGCTCCTGATGGCCGCCGCGACCTTCAACGCGCATGGCTTCATCCATATTGACGCGATCGTGGACGCGCACAAAACGCTCGAACCGATCCTCGGCAGCAGCGCGGGCGTCATTTTTGCCGTCTCGCTCGTCTTCTCCGGCCTCTCCTCCTCCGCGGTCGGCACGATGAGCGGGCAGATCATCATGCAGGGCTTCTTGCACCGGCATATCCCGATCTGGGTGCGGCGGCTCGTGACGATTGCTCCCTCCATCTTCGTCATCGCCATTGGCCTCGACGCGACGCGGACGCTGATTATCAGCCAGGTCGTCCTCTCGTTCGGCATTCCCTTCGCGCTCGTCCCGCTGGTGATATTCACGCGGCGGCGCGATATTATGGGGGCGCTCGTCAACCGCCCGATGACCACCGCTCTCATCTCTCTCGTCGCCGGGGTGATCATCGTGCTCAATCTCTTCCTGTTGCGGCAAACGTTCTTCGGAAGTTGAGGGGTGGCCAATGTTCGCGCACCTGCTCGTCCCGCTCGACGGCTCCGGGCTGGCGGAAACGACGCTCCCCTATGTCCGCACGCTGGCGCACGGCTCCGGCGAACGGGCGCATGTCACGCTCCTCCACCTGATTGAACGCGGCGCGCCCTCCTCCGTGCATGGCGCGCGCCATC
>JAICJW010000504.1 GCA_025928215.1 Chloroflexia bacterium
GATGTACATGCTGCCCTCCTCCGTCTGCGGCCTGAGAATCAGCACGCTGGGGCGACAGGTCTGTATGGAGGGATCCACACGCTTCCGTTGAGTCTGCCGCCCGGTGCCTGGAGCGAAGGGGGCGACCGCTCACATGCAAGCGTCAGCGCGCAGCTAAGTCCTGAGTCAGCCCCCTTCCCCGTCACCCTAACATACAGACGCAGTCCACGGTGCCGATTCCGTGCTCCGGCAAGCGGCATATCGTTGGTCACGCCCACCCCATGCAACTGCGTCACGGCACAGTGAACGTCAGGCTGACGGGACAGTGATCGGAACCCTGGACCGCCGTGCAGATGTCCGCCGCGACGATACTGCTCTTGAGAGTGGGAGATATCAGGATGTAGTCTAATCGCCAACCGCAGTTGCGGGCCCGCGCATTGGTGCGTTGGTCCCAGTAGCTATACTTCGCTTCGTGAGGATGCAGCAGGCGGAATGTGTCGCCCATCCCGGCGGCGAAGAACTGCCCGAGGGACTCACGTTCCTCCGGTAGGAAGCCCGTGTGATGCATGTTCTCTGTCGGGCGCGCCAGGTCGATCGGGGCATACGCCGTATTGAAATCACCGGCGAGGATCACGGGGAGATTGTTCGCCATATACTGCTTCACGATCATAAGCAGATGCCGATACAACGCCAGTTTCGCTTCCACCCATGCCGGGCCACGGCCCCCGTTGGGGGCGTAGACGTTAATGACGACGAACCGCGCGAACTCGCTTATGAGCACGCGACCTTCGCAATCAACATGCCCTTCGCCCGATCCACGAATCACCCGGACGGGACGGCCCCGCGAAAACGTGGCGACGCCGCTATAGCCTTTGATCGCGGAGGCATACCAGTCCGAATGGTATCCGAGCGGATGGAGGAGCAGCGGTGAAAGCTGATCGGGGGTGGCTCTCGTCTCCTGAATGGCGACGATGTCCGCCTCGCTCCGGCGAAACCAATCCAGGAAGCCCTTCCGTACCGCCGCCCGAACGCCATTGACGTTCCAGGAATAGAGGGTCACGCGGGGCCGGTTATTCTCGATCCCACAGCATCCCGCCACGCTCATGCCGCCTATTCCTTGTCACGATGGGCCGACGTCGGTGTGCCGGGGGAGCGCAGCAAGAGCACCGGCGTGTGCGATGCCTCCACCAGTCGCTCGGCGACGCTTCCCATCCTCCACCGCTTGTTCCCCGTGCGGCCGTGTGTCGTCATGGGGACCAGGTCGTAGCCGCCATCCCGGAGCAAATCCAGCAGTTCCGCCGCCGCCTGCCCGGCCGGCATCAGCGAGGTGACGGTCACGCCCGCGGAGGCCAGATCGGCGCTCACCTGTTGGAGGTATGCCTCGACGCTCATCCACGCCTCACCAGTTGCCGTCCGTGTGGGCGCCGGCGGCGACGCAAGATTCGGTACGACCACGTACCCGGGCGGCGGTACGGCGACGATCCGGACGAGCGTCACCTGCGCGCCGAGAGCCGGTGCGAGATCGCGTACCAACGGCAGCACCGCCTCGGCGCGTTTGGACCCGTCCAGAGGTACGAGAATGTTGCGGATCGGTGCGGGTCGCCCCGGCTGCGCGGGCGGCTCCTTCGGCCGCACGATCAGCATCGGCACGGTAGCCGCAGTAAGCACTCTGCGCGCCACGCTGCCGAAGGCCCAGTGGAGAATTCCCCCGTATCCGTGGGTGGCCATCACGATCAGATCTTGCTCCATCCGTTCGGTGTAGGCGAGGATCTCATCCGCCGGATCGCCCACCGCCGCCTGTGTCTCAATCTGCCGCGGCGCCTCGCGCAGTCGCTGCGCGATCGCGCCGAGGCACTTCTCCGCGCTCGTCAGGCGGTCGGCTTCGATCGCCGCATCATACGGGACGTTGTAATCCCAGGTGACGTGGAGCGGGGGGACCGCCTGAAAGAGCGTGAGCAAGCCATCGTCGGCATCGGCCAGCGCGAGCGCATAGGGCACGGCCCCTTGCGCGAGCGCGGACCCATCGAGTGGGACGAGGACACGGGTAAACATGGCACTCTCCTTCATTTCTGCACCGAGCGATCATACCGGGGCACGGGCGGTTCGCCAGCCGACGAATGCCGACACCGCGTCAAGCAGGATTGCGTCAATGGCCGCTTCCGGCGTATCCAGAGTGATGCGGCGGTCGTCCGTCGCGTCGCCCGCACGCCACCGGAGCCGCGCCTCGCCCCCCGTAATTTCCAGGCTAATCCTCAAGTCCGGCGCGTCATACTCGACCATACGGTAGCCCTCGGGGCCACTGCGACATGCGAGGATCTCGCCCCGCCCCGCCCGCAGACCGGGTACATCGAATGCTGCGGCGATCTCGGCAAATCGCCGCAAGAGGTGCGGTGAGAACTGGGCGATGATCGCCTCCTCCCACGCGCGGGCATTCTCAGACTCTTCGATTGTTGCGGCCAGGGGCGCGATCGCCCGGTGGAGATTCTCCGTGAAATCCATCTGGGCATTCCTTTCTCGTGCGCCACAAAAGGCGGTGTGGTGCGACCCGCTCCATCTGCTCAGTGGCGTGGATGGTCGGCACAGCCGGGGAAAGGCTGAGGTCGTACCGGATAGATCGTCTGTGCCCTCCGGCGGGGGTAGCAGGGCAGAGACCGCCGGTGCTATGTCGGGTCTCGTACGTAGATTACTGTGATCACACCGGTCAGCACCGCGTTCCGGATCGCCTTCCCGACCGCGATGCGAGGCGGCGCGTGCGTCGTCGC
>JAICJW010000118.1 GCA_025928215.1 Chloroflexia bacterium
CTTGATCCGCTCGCCTTCCGGCCGGACAGCATGCTTGGCGTCGCGGGACTCCTGGGCGCGGTACGGACGGGCAACGTCGCGCTTGCCAACGCGATCGGTACGGGCGTCGCGGACGACAAGGTGATTTACCACTACGTCCCGGCGATCATCCGCTACTACCTGAACGAGGAGCCGATCCTCGGCAATGTACCGACCTATCTCCCTGCCGATCCCGAACAGCGGGAATATGTCATCGCGCACGCGGGCGAACTGGTCATTAAGGCCGCGAACGAGAGCGGCGGCTACGGCATGCTGATCGGTCCCAGCGCGGGGGAAGAGGAGATCGCGCAATTCCGCGCCCGCGTCGCCGCCAACCCGCGCGACTACATCGCTCAGCCCGTCATCCCGCTCTCCCGCAGCCCCTCCTTCATCCCCGATGAGACGGGCGAAGGCGGACGGCTCGAAGGCCGGCACATAGACCTGCGCCCCTATATCCTCAGCGGCCCGAACGAGATTCATGTCCTCCCCGGTGGCCTGACCCGCGTCGCCCTTCGCCGCGGGTCGCTCGTCGTCAACAGCAGCCAGGGCGGCGGAAGCAAAGATACGTGGGTACTCAGGTAGGACTAAGGACTGAGGACTGAGGACTGAGAGGGAGACGTGCGTGGGCAAAGTTGAGCGATTCGAGGACTTGTATGCATGGCAGAAAGCACGGTTGCTGACGCGAAATGTGTATCGTGTGACCAAACAAGGCGCATTTGCGCAAGATTATGGCCTCACGCGGCAACTGCAACGTGCGTCAGTATCCATCATGTCGAATGTCGCTGAAGGGTTCGAACGCGGTGGGCGTGCGGAGTTCCACCAATTTCTCTCGACTGCGAAAGCATCCTGCGCGGAAACGCGATCGTTGCTATACGTCGCACTTGACGCGGAATATCTCGACGAAAAGACCTTCGCGCGATTGCTCGAAAATGCCGACGAAGTCGCCCGAATCATTGGCGGTCTTCGTGCTAAAGTCGAACAACAACGCAACGAACAACGCACCACCCGGAGGGATGCATGATCCTCAGTCCTCAGTCCTCAGTCCTCAGTCCTGACGCGAAGCGATGCTAAGCCGCATCGCTGAATCACTGTACTGGATCGGGCGGTACGTCGAGCGGGCCGAGGATACGGCGCGCATTACGGACGTGAACAACCATCACACGCTGGAGATGGGCGCGTCGCCGGAGGCGCGGGAACGGCGGCGGCAACATTGGGAGTCGCTGATCGTCATCGTCGGCGAGGCGCCCCGTTTTTTCACGATGCATGACCGAGCGGACGAGGAGACGGTGCCGCCCTACCTCACCTTCGCGACCGAAAACCCGCACTCGATCGTCTCCTGCGTCGCCCGTGCCCGCGAGAATGCCCGCACGATGCGCCATCAGATCGCCAGCGAGATGTGGGAGGTTCTGAACCGCTTCCATCTCGAATTGCAGCGACTGCGGGAGCTCGATGAGACACCCGTCAGCCCGGAGAATGTGCATCTCTTCTACCGCTCGATCAAGGAGTTCAGCCATCTCTTTCAGGGCATCACCGATAGCACGATGCCGCGCGAGGAGGGGTGGTATTTCCTCCAGGCCGGTAAATTCCTCGAACGGGCCGAAAAAACCGCCCGCGCCCTCGATGTGAAGTATCACCTGCTCGTCTCTGATGCGGAAGGACGAAGTAGGGATGAATCCGCGCTTAGTCCTCAGTCCTCAGTCCTCAGTCCTCTCCCCGGCGATTGGGACCAGTGGCTTGCGGTGCTCCGCTCGCTCTCCGCGTACGAGGCGTACCACAAGATTTACCGCAGCACCGTCCGGCCCCGCTCCGTCGTTGAAATGCTGACGCTCTCCCCCATCTTCCCCCGCTCGATCCGTTTCGCCATCGGTGAGGTAGACGCGGCCCTCGCCCGCATTGGAGGATTAAGGACGAAGGACGTAGGACTAAGTGGAGAAGTGCCTGACCTTAGTCCTCAGCCCTTCGTCCTTAGTCCTTTCAGTGAGGCGGAGCGAGCGGTGGGCCGGTTGCACAGCGCGCTGGCGTATCAGCGGGTGGAGGAGGTCTTCGCGGTGGACCTGCACGACTACCTGCTCGACATCCAGCGGCAGTGTTTCCAGATCGGCGAGCATATTCAGGCACAGTATTTCGCGCCCCGTATTCTGCGCGCCGAGGAGGTGATCGCGTGAGATTTTCCCTGACGCATCGCACCGCCTACACGTATGCCAGCCCGGTCCACGAGAGTTTCAACGAGGTGCGCTTGCAGCCGGTCTCCGGCGAGACGCAGACTTGCCTCGATTTCGACCTGACGATTGACCCTCCCGCGACGGTGATCACCTTTCGCGATTACTACGGCAACCTCGTCCACGATTTCGGCGTCCCGTACCTGCACGATCATCTGACCATCGAGGCGACGAGCGATGTCGTCACCTTCGCAGACGGCGATGTGCCCCTGGCCGGGCCGCGCGGCGACGCGCCAGATACCTCACCGCCGCTCGCGCACCTCGCCGCCGACCCGCTCATCGCGGATGAGCACGCTGAATTCCTCGGCCCAAGCGCCTATGTCGCCCTCGATGCCGCATCGGCGGAACTGACGCGCAGCCTGCTCGCCGCCGCGCCGGAGACGACGACCTTCGCCTTTCTCCAACATGCCTCCAGCTATATCCGCGATCACTATACCTATCAACTCGGGACAACAAATGTCCATTCGACCGTCGCGGACGTGATCGCGGGTGGTAGCGGCGTCTGCCAGGATTTCGCGCATCTCCTCCTCTCCCTCTGCCGCCATGCGGGGCTACCGGCGCGCTATGTCAGCGGCTACCTCGGCGACATCACGGAGAGCGGCGCGTCGCACGCATGGGCGGAAGCGTTCGTGCCGCCTTATGGTTGGATCGGGATGGACGCGACGCTCGGCACTTCCTGCACGGGGCGGCATGTGAAGATCGCCGTTGGACGGGATTACGCGGATGTCGCCGTCGTGCGCGGCACCTATCGGGGAGGTGCGGAGGCAACGATGACGGTGGCGGTGCATGGCGCGGTGCGGGACCGGAGCCAGGGTCTGACGATGGCGCGCTCCGTCGGGCGCGACCGCACGCGCGGCAAGCTGATTCAGTATCAGACCGTCGGCGCGATGTCGCAGTTGCAGCGACTCGGCGCGATGTCGCAAACCCTCGGCACGATGACGCAGACCTTGCCTGCCGAACCAGGGTATTCACCCGGCCAGCCCGACGAACCGGATGTACCACGCCAGCAACCGCAGCAGCAGTAACGAGAGAGAGCGGAACTGCCTTCCCTCGTTCTCGCTATTCGCTCCGATCGCGGGCGGAAACGCGCCGCAATCTCAACGCTCTGGATCAACGATGATCGGGGGCGGCGGCGGATCCACTGGCGGCGCGACATATGGTGCGACATACGGCGCGGCAGGTTGGGCCGGTGGCGGCTGATAATCCGGTATCGGCGTCGGGAGCGGTGTCGGCGTCGGTGGGGCTGGCGTCGGGTTCGTATTGATACACGCGGGCGCGCTCCTGGCTGTCTCACCATTGCTCGTCGTTGCTGACACCATGAAGCAGGTTCCCGCGGCGCTGGGAAGGCATTTCGGCGTGTTTGCCACGCCCGCGCTGAGCATGAAGAAGCCGCTCGCATCGTAAAATCTTCTATTGATTCGCGCCGTCAACCGCGCTCCACGTGACACAGACTTGATCGGGTGGATTGGCAAAGACCTGTAACATTACCTGGTGCATTATCCGCACGGACATCGCCCAACGCGATAAACGGGATGAACACCGCGATGAGCGCGTCAACCAGGAGGACTCTGCCTGCTGTTCGCTCAATGAACCACGTGAACAAGCGTAGGGCGTGCCGTGTTGTCATTGGTCACTTCCCCTAACTCCCCCGAACATATTCGCCAGCATAGTAATAGCACACGTGCGTGTACGATTATCCGTAAGAGCCGGGAAACGGTTTCCTCTACGGTATTGACAAACGCTCACCGTACCGTATACGCTTCTCGCAGGTTACACAACGCACGAAGAAGAGAGGTCCGCGCGAATCGGGAAGTGGGGAGGGTTCTCGCATGATAGCGCTTCATGGCCGTCGAACGTGGGTGCGATGGATCGCGGCAGCGTTCCTGATCGTTGGCCTCTCCTCCATGCAGACAGGGGCGGTCTCGGCGGATAGCCAGATCTTCCCGGAGACGGGCAAAACCGTCTCCGCCGCCTTCCTCGATTACTGGCGCAATAACGGTGGCCTCGCCATGTTCGGCTTGCCGATTACCGACGCGCAAAATGAGGTCAATCCCTCCGATGGCCAGACCTATCTGACGCAGTGGTTCGAGCGATTCCGCTTCGAGCTGCATGGCGATCAGGTGCAACTCGGCAATCTCGGGCGGGAGATGCGCGCCGAGGCGCTCGCCGTGGACCCCGATTTCCAGCGCGCGGATGTCATCAATAATGCCGCGCAGTCGCAGGATGAGCAGCGGTATTTCGATGCGACGGGGCACAATCTGCGCTTCCAGTTCCTCGACTACTGGAACGCAAACGGGGGATTGGCGCGCTTCGGCCTGCCAATCAGCGAGGAACATCAGGAGACCGATCCGGAGACGGGCACTGTCTACGTGATGCAATGGTTCGAGCGCGCGCGCCTGGAGTATCACCCGGAATCCGGCCAGGTACAACTCGGACGACTCGGCGCACAGAGCAAATCGTCGCACAGTGGCGCGGCGTACGTGTGGAAAGTCGGCGCGGGGTTCAACGGCCTCGCCTACCCGCAAGGCATCGCGCTCGACGGTCAGGGCTTCGTCTACGTCAGCGATACCGATAACAACCGCATCCAGAAATATGACGGCAACGGGCGCTTCATCACCCGCTGGGGGACGACCGGCACCGGCATTGGGCAGTTTCGCCGCCCGAAGGGCATCGCCGCCGATGGTGCGGGCAATGTCTACGTCGTGGACGCGGACAACCATCGCATCCAGAAGTTCAACAACCTCGGCACCTTCACGCTCCAGTGGGGCGGGCAAGGGAGCGGCAACGGGCAATTCGGCTACCCGGAACGGATCGCCGTGGATAGCGCGGGGAATGTCTATGTCGCGGACACGGAGGCAAACCAGATCGACAAGTTCGATGGTAACGGCCAGTTCCTCCTGAAGTGGGGGGGCAAAGGGAGCGGCGACGGTCAGTTCGACCGGCCGGACGGCGTCGCCGTGGACGGCTCCGGCACGATCTCCGTCGTGGATACCCATAATAACCGGATCGAGCGGTTCGATAGCGGCGGCCGATTCCTCCTCAAGTGGGGAGGAACGGGCGGTGGCCCGGAGGGAATCACGGCAGACGCGGCGGGCAACCTCTATGTTGGCGATACGAGCGGCCGCATGCAGAAATATGACACCGGCGGGGGACCCCTCGTCGCCTGGGGAAGCAACGGGCACAACGACGGGCAATTCGACGAACCGCACGATGTCGCCGTGGATGGGTCAGGGAACGTCTATGTCGCGGACCTATTCAATAGCCGTGTCGCGAAGTTCGATGGCAACGGTCAGTTACTCCTGATGTGGGGGGGCGGTTCCAACGCCGATGGGCAGTTCGATAACCCAACCGGCGCGGCGGTAGATGCGGCGGGGAATCTCTACGTCGCCGATACATGGAACAACCGGGTGCAGAAGCTCGACGCGAGCGGCCGCTTTCTGCTCAAATGGGGCAGCGAGGGCACGGGCGACGGGCAGTTCGAATCACCGACACGCCTCGCGGTTGACCGCGCAGGCAATGTCTATGTCGCTGATACGGCCAATAATCGGGTGCAGAAGTTCGATGCCAATGGCCGCTTCCTGCTGAAGTGGGGCGGCAAAGGAACCGGAGACGGGCAATTCGCCTTCACTGGCGACGCGCCGGATGGGTTCGGCATCGCGGTGGACGGCTCCGGCGCGGTCTACATTGCCGATACAAACAATAACCGAATCCAGAAGTTCGACCCAAATGGCCAGCTCATCCTCAAGTGGGGCGGGGCCGGCGGTGGCGACGGGCAATTCAACCGCCCCCTCGACATCGCCGCGGACGCCACGGGCAATCTCTATGTCGCGGACGGCATGAATCACCGCGTGCAGAAGTTCGACCCGAACGGACAATTTCTCCTCAAATGGGGCGGCGAGGGTACGGGCAATGGGCAATTTCAGTACGCGTCCGGCATTACAGTAGACGGCACAGGGAATGTCTCCGTCGCGGATACCGGCGCCTCCTTCAGCCGCGTGCAGACGTTCGACGCGAGCGGCCGGTTCATCTTCGCCTGGGGCAGTTACGGGCGCGGGGATGGCCAGATGCGGGCCGTGCTCGCCGGTCTCGTGGCGGATGGCGCGGGCAACCTCTATCTCGCCGACAACCGCAACAACCGCATCGAGAAATTCCTCCTGCGGTGATCAGCGCATCGCTAACGAATCCCGGCCCTCTCTCGCATCGCTCTTCGTAGGGGTTGCGCGAGGTTTGATACCGCGGCATAGAGAGGAGTGACGGCATCAGGCTCTTTGCGCCATGCACTCGTCTCAAAGTCTTCAAAGAGCGTGACATGTTCCGGTAGCGGTGGGCCGCGAAAGACGCGATTGCCGATGACCCACCAGTTATTCACCCTGATCGGCAGATCGCCCAGAGGCATCCGCACGTACCGCACGATTTCATCCCGGATCACGTCATCGGGATAGAAACGGGTCCGGGTTTGATACAAGCCCGCTTCGGTGATGTAGATTGGCAGCGGCCCCAGGATGTTCGTCGTCTGCTGGTAAATCCGCCGCACTCTGTCCAGTGGGTTCTGCCCCTGATAAAAATAGTTGTGAATCGTGAGTCCCACTGATTCCTCAATCACGTCGGCGGGTATGGTCGCTTTGATCGCTCTGAGCAACTGGTCTAAATACGGATACTCGGTGGGTGAGCCTGGCCCCATTGGCGGGATCAGGATCAGCCCCCCGCGATCCCGTGTCGCTTGCACGACGGGCAGAAAAACGTCGCGAGTGAATCGTTCGGGTGAAAGAGATATTCCCCCGAATAGCTCCTGATCTATCTCATTCCCCACCTGAAAGATTGGCGTCTGCACTCCCCGATGCATCGCCAATTGTTCCTCGGTAATCGAGCGGACATCATCGAAGTTGTTAAAGAACAATCGCGTAATCACACGCAGTCGCGCGTCCACCGCTTTCCCCAGATATTCCTCCGTCGGGAGAATAATGGTCGCACTCGTCGCGGCCAGGGTTTGCATGTCGGCGATCTGCTGGTCCACGCGCTGCCCGCCGCCGCGATCGGGCGCGGCATGGAAACCGTGGACGTGGAACACGGTGGTGGATGCTTCATCACCCGATGCCGCGCTCGGGCGGAACGATGCCGCCGCGCAATTGAGGAGTCCGGCTACGGCCCCGGCGAAGGAACCTGATACCAATGCACGGCGGGAAAATCGTTCGCCGCGCCCGTGAAGATCCACCATTTTCTCACACCGATCACTGCCCCGGAACGAGCGCACAGCGATACGACATCTAACACGTCCCCGGCACGCAGGTCGGGGCCTTCGGTTGCGCGGCGGGCGCCGGTTGCTGGGCCGGTTGCGGCTGCGAGACCGGGGCCGCCGTGGCGCGTGGCGCGCTAACGGGAACAGGCGTCGGCACAGGCGCCTTCACCTGGAAAGCCGATTGATTCGGCAGGAGCGCGCCGCCGTGACGCACCTCGATCCGGTAGGTGCCCACCCCCGGCTTGCCGAGCGAGGCGAAGACGAAGCCGCCTGTTTTTTGCAGCGTCACGGTTTGCGGCGATTGCGCGGCGTCGTTCGCGATCAGCGTGATGTCGAACGTATCCACACCGGGGCGCGCGCCATC
The DNA here is from genome assembly GCA_025928215.1 of Chloroflexia bacterium. GTDB lineage: Bacteria > Chloroflexota > Chloroflexia > Thermomicrobiales > JALYUS01 > JALYUS01. Next base: position 7,838 of record JAICJW010000118.1, read on the forward strand.
ATAATTGATGAACGCGAAGACTTCCTGCCCGGTCGTGAACGTGTCAACGGCATCGGCGGGTGACAGGGTTTCCAGATCACCCCGGTCGGTCGTACCAACGCCGAAAACGCCGAGGCTGGGGGCCGGCGTGGCAGTTGGCGGCACGTCCGTCGCGGTCGGCGGCACGGCGGTCGCGGTTGGTGCAACGGTCGGCTGAGGGGTCGGCGCGATGGTTGCCGTCGGCGCGCTCGCCGTTGGCGTGATAATCGCGGAAACTGCCGCGCTATCCAGCGTCAATGCTCCCACTGCCGGTCCGGGCGCCGTGGCAGTCGCGAGGCCGCCCCCCCGCCCGCCACTCAGGCGGAATGCGCTGACGGTCCCGCCAATAATCAGGATCACGAGCAACGCGCCGACAAGCGCGGCACGCGTGCCGCGCGAGCGCCGCGCGACCGTTCCAGGAATGACGCTGGCAGCGACATCGCCCGGCCGCGCGGCTGGGAATGATCGGTCATGCGGGGGAAGCGGGGGGGCCGCGGCGGGCACCGGACGCCGTTCGCTCGTCGGCGTCTCCTCCCCGCGCGCAGCCTCGGCGGGCAGCGTGTGCTCCGCCGTTGCCGCCGCGATCTCGCGCTCCGGCGCGATGAAAGGGGCGAGCGGTGGCGCGGCGGATTGCGTGGCCGGCGGATCGGGCAAGGCGACTGGGCCATCGGGCGTCGGACGCGATGGCACCGCAATCGGACGGACAGGGATTGCGGTCTCCACGGGTGGCGCGACGGCATCCTCCGCATCTTGCACCGTGGGTGGGGGCGGTGCGGGCGCGATGGGCACGGCGAGATCGAGGTCGAGAATCTGCTCGATCCGCCGGATTGCCTCCGCGACATCCGCCATCTCCCGATAGCGATCATCCGGCATGGTCGCCGTCATCCGCCCGATCAGCGCCGCGACCGGCTGCGGGAGCGTGGCGAGGAAATCCGCGATGTCCTGCTCCCGCAACCGTTTATACGGTTGCCCGTGCAACATCTCAAAGAGGACGAGGCCCGTGCTGTATTGGTCCGAGGTCGGGCGCACGTAGCCGGTCTGCTGTGCCTGCTCGGGGCTCATATAGAGCGGTGTGCCGGGATGGCCAACGAAGGCATATGTCCGGGCGGAAAGATGATCGAGTTGCGCGATGCCGAAATCACCTACCTGCGCGCGCCCGTCCGTCGCCATGAAGATATTGGCCGGTTTAATGTCGCGGTGAACGATGCCGGCATTATGCGCCGCCTGCAAGCCACGCGCGATGTCCGCGGTGAGCCGGAGCGCATCCGCCAATGGGAACGGCCCACCGGCGGCGAGCCGTTCCCCGATCGTCCCGCCGGGAACATAGAGGAGGACGAGATGCAGCGAGCGATCATCGTCCTCGATCAGATCGTACACGGTGACGAGGTTAGCATGGCTACCGACGCGCGCGCCCGCCTCCGCCTCGCGAATGAACCGGTCCTCGAGTTGGCGGAAATGGCCGAGGTCAGTCTGCGCCAGCGATCGTTTGAGGGTCTTGATCGCGACGGTGCGCTTCAGGCGCGTGTCGAAGGCCCGCACGACGCGCCCGAACGCGCCCTCACCGATGATCGCTTCGCTGCGATAGCGGCCCAAAAGCACTGTGGGTGATGCGTCTCTCATCTCGCCCACCGGCTACCTCTTTTGCCCCAACCATCCATTGTCCCATGCCTCGTGGCATCGTACCGAATCGTTCATGGTGCCGCAATCCCCTTCATCTGGCCTACGGCCCGCGCCGCCGCTAACGAAGGAAGACCACGGAGGCAACGATGCCATCGACGTCTCCGGCGTGCGCACTTTGATTGCGGGCCTGGAAGTCGAACTCTTTCCCGCCGTGCGTGACGATCCAGAGTTTGCCGGTGCGCGGCGCCCCGGCCAGATCGTCCCGCGGGACGTAGGCAAAGTTCAGAAGCTTGCCTGATTCCCCACCGACGGCGGTGTCCTGAACGGCGCCGTCCGTGTACGCGTAGATGGTACTCTGCGCGTGAATCTGTTTGACCGCATTGACAATGGTATCGGGTGGCCCCGTCTGGTCGAAGAGATCAATGAAGAAGAGGACGCCGTCCGGCCCGTCGAGTTCGAGCAGATTCTGCGCGGTGCCGGGGAGTTGTGTCGCCTTCCAGCCCCCCGGATATTGCAAGCGAAGTTGCTGCTGGGGATCGGTCCAGGTAGCGACCGCGCTACCGATGTTCGTCGTCACCGGATTAGGAGATGGCGCGATGCTCGACGTGGATGGAGACGAATTCGCACCGGGCGATGCGGATGGCGAAGCGCCGGTCGCGCTGGATGACGTGGAGGCGGACCCGCCGGAGCCGGGAGGATTCCCTCCCCCGCCAGACGCCGCGCTGGACGAGGCCCCGAACGTCGCCGACGATGATCCATAGGCCTTCTTCGAATGCTCGATGTATACGGGATCATCGCCGATATTGACATGGATCTGCCCGCCACTGACATCAGTTGGCACGGGTTGCCCGGTGAGATCGTACGCCTGCGCCTCGCGCGATTCCGTCGCCAGGGTCGTGCCGCCGCCACCCCAGACGACATCCACGACCGTCCCCGCCCGATTGAAGCGGTAGGCGATGCCGCCATCGCCGCGATCTACCAACCCCATCGGCAACGCACCGGCAAGGTGCGCCGCCATCTGCTGATAGGCGATGTACGACGGCTTCGGCGTTTGCCAATCGCTCTGCACGAGGCCGAAATGCGCCTCGGGACCGTCCGGTGCTTCGAGGGCCGTGTACATTCCTGGCGCCCGCGCACTCGCTGTCGCGCCATCATCGCGGAAGTCGTACCACATCACCTGGTCAATGTTGAGGTCCGGGAAGCCGAGCATGGAGACGAGTTGCTTGACCATGTAACTTCCCTGCGCCCCGCCGACCGCGTTCCCACCGAAACTCGGATCCGCGCTGGACCAGCCGAACTCGGTGAGGCGGACCGGCTTCCCGCCACTCTGCTGCTGATGATCGCGCAGATGGGGCAGATCGAGTTTCTGGAACAGCCCGTTGTCGAAATTGTCCTTGCCGACGTAGGGATGGAACCCGAAGGAATCGGAAAATTTCTGGCCACCCGCCGCGATGATCTGGTCACACCCCGCGTAATCGAGTTTCGAGCACGCACCGGCGGAGACTTGTGCTGTGGGATCTATTCCCTTGATCGTCTCGTACGTCTCCTGCAGGAGCGCGACGTACTGCTGCGGCGAACCGGCCCAGAAGCCCGAATCATCCGGCTCGTTCCAGACCTCCCAGGTGTGGATGTCGTTCTTGTAGCGGTTGACGAGCGCGGTGATGAAATTTTTCCACCGGCCCGGATCGGGTGGGTTGAAATCCGCCTGCCCGACCTGGCATTGCACATTGTTGTACGCCAGTTGCCC
>JAICJW010000105.1 GCA_025928215.1 Chloroflexia bacterium
ATCGAGCGGGTGGTGGCCGGGGAACGCAAAGACATCCTCTTTGAGGCGCGGAGCCTGCTCGATCTGCTCCAGTTGAGCGGCGCGCGCCTCTACGCCAATCAGCGCTACCTGGAGACGACACGGGATGTCTCGCACGAGACGAGCATCACGCTGGCCGGCAGCCACGATTGGCGGCGCACCGAGGCGGCGTCGGACGGCTGGCGACGCAGCCAGAGCGGCGCCGGCACGACATGGCAGGCGGAGGCGGGAGGCTATGCCCGGAAACTGGATGACGGCCCCGGCGATTCAGCGACCTTTGAGACCTTCAGCAACGCCGAAACGCGCACGCGCACGCAGCATCTCGGGGCGGAGGCGCTCACGGCCGCCACCGCGCTCACGGAGTTCCGCGCGCTGATACAGGCTCTGCCCGCGCACCCCGCGGCCGTGGGCGACGTGCGCCACGCGCTGCTGAAGGCCATTGACGCGCTCGGCCTCGACAGCAACAGCCTCCGCTCGGGATCCGGCTGGGAGCCGGGCGGGCGCTTCTGGAGCGGCATCGCCGCGGGGCAGGTTGCCCCCGTTCAGGGGTTGCTAAATGTCGCCATCCCACCGGTCCTCATCCCGGCGGACTTCTTCCAGGACCTGCTCACCTTCTTCCGCGACCCGCTCGGGCTGACACCCGAAAACGCCCTGGAATTGCTCGTCGGCAATCCCCTCTTCCCCTTCTTCGCCATCGTCAACGGCCTCGGCTTCGGTGCGAATATCGGCGGCAGCGCGTCGCTCGGTATCCCGCCGTTCAGTTTCAGCGGGAACAGCGGCGTCTCTGTCTCGACATCCCAACTCCTCCCGACGCTGACACGCACCAACACGACGGGGTCGAATGGGACAATCTCAGCCCACGCGAGCAGGACGGGGAGCAGTTACTCGCAGAGCCTGAACACCGGCTACGACGATTCCCGCCTCTACTCCGAGTATACGGACGACAGCACGACGACTCGCGACATCGCGCGCGACCTCTTCCAGGAGGGGACGGTGCGGGAGCGCACGGCGGGCGTGGGGGTCTTCTGGAGGCAACAGGCGATGGATATCGTCTGCGGCTCGGTGCCCCTCAGCGTCACCCTCCCCGCGACCGCGGACAAGGTCTACCGCACCACCGATGACACGATCCGCGTCCGCTTCGGGAACGGGATGAACGACGGGCTCCGCGCACTGCTCCTGGCCGCACCGGACGGGTCGCCGCGCACGGACCCGCTCGGCAATGTCACCATGGACGTCTGGTTCGACCTCGAAGAGGAGGTGATCCGCGATGATTATTGATACCGTCCACCTCTCGGGCCGCGAGGCGTACCTGCGGGAAGGCGATGAAGTGAACCTCGTGGCGGCGCCGTCGCACACGGGCTCCTCGGCCCCCCTGACAGAGGAGATCGAGGGGATCGCGATTGATGTCTCCGGCATCCATCTCTTCATCGAGGGTGATGATCTGCTGGAACGCTACCCCCGCCCCGACGCCGCGGAGGATACGCCGCTGCTCTCTATCTCTGTCCACAAAGAGATGTTCCCCGAGTTCTTCGCGGACCCGTACGCCCACCGCGTCCACGCCATCGCAGGCTTCGAGGATTTCAACCGCGGCGCGCACGACGGAGTGCGCGTCATGGAGGTCGAGGGCTTCCCCACCCTCGTCTCGGTCGGGACGGGCGAGGCGCGTTGGCTCTCGCCAGTCTACCCGATGTACCGGCCCGTCCCCCTCGCCGCGGCGGCGTGGGATCTCGCCACCTCCCGCCTCACCCCGTCCGATGGCTTCACCTACCAACTGACGCTCCAGTACTGGACGGACGGCCAGGATGTCGCAACGGACGCGCCGGCAGACCTCGTACTCACGCCGGATGGGGGGGCATCCCCGGCCAATCTGCGCTTCAGGACGGATCTGGGGCTCGCGGACGTGATCGCCTACCAGGTCGCGTTCACGGCGCAGGTCCGCTACGACACCTTCCTCTACGAGTACCAGTACGGCGCGCACGAGATCGAGTCGCTCGGGCGGCCGCTCCTGCGCGGCGTGCACGTGCTCGAACCGATCGAGTCCATGCACACCTACTACTCGCTTCGCGAGTTACAGGCGCGCGCGATGGATTTCAATCTCTTCGATGTGCCCGCGCCGCAACGATACCTCACCGTCATGCTGGATTTCACCGCGCTCCTGGTGCGGAACGAATTCATTACGCTGCGGGTGGAGCAGGCGGACCTGTTCGAGCGGGTCGAGGCGCGGCTCGACGCGGAGGTGCGCCTGCGCCCGCCGATGATTGACAAGGCGGTGGATGCGCCATGGCCGTAGATCCCGCCACGATGGCCGCGGCCGGGGCGGCCGCCGGGGGCGCTTCCGGTGCGCCGGCGGCCGGAGCAGGTGGTGCGGCGGCCGGGGCCGGGCTGCCCACCGGGGGTGGCAGCGCCCCCGGCATGGACATGGTGAACGGTCCCCTGAACATGAAGTCGCTCGGCACGCCGGTCAACCCGACGCAGCCCCAGGGCAGCTCGCTCTTCAACCCCTCCCAATCGCACAGCACCATGCCGCACTATCCCGGCGGCGGGGCGCCCCCGCAGGCGCAGCCGCAGGACCCGGCGTGGGGAAACATGGTCGGAAACAGCCTGCTCGGCGATCGGTTCGGGCGCGGGCCGCAGCAGTCGGACGCGATGAACGATCGCCCGGGCGAACTCCCTCGCACGCCGGCGACGCCCGAGCCAGCGCAACCGGAGCGGCCCACCGACCGCGCAAACCGGGAGACGCGCGACTTCTTCGGGCCGCAAACGCCCACCCCCAATCGGGAGGCGCCCTCGCACGAGGATCGCGCCATCGAGGACCCCGCGCAGCACGGCACGCGGACGCCGGTCCCCCCAGGCCCGACCGGGCAGGACCGGGCAGAGACCGATCCCCGCCCAACCGACCCCTCACGCACGCCCACCCAGGCGCCCCGCAACGAGAGCCGAGCGAACCAACCGACGCCCGACGCGCCGCGGCAGCCGGACGACCATTCGACAACGCCATTCACTCCCACCCCGTACCCGACGTTTAGCAATCCGCCCGCGCATCCGGGTCCGCATTTCGACCCGATCCCCGAGCCGCAGGGCGACCCGGACGACGACTGGTATGGGCAGATTCACCGGGCGGCGAATGAGTCGAGCGACCCCAATGACAAGCGGGCATTCCTGCAAGCGGTCTCCCAATTCATGCCGGAGGCGAGCGACTTCGTGGACGTGCTCAACCTGCTCTCGGAAATGAGGGAAGGCAAGGTATCGGAGAGTTCAGTGGTGGCCGCCATGTTGCCGGTGGTATCGAAAGGCAATATACGCACGGGCGGTGCAATCTATCTTCGGTTGCGGAAGAACAAACTGGTCGCGGAAGTCGAGGGCTGGTCACGGAACAAGTTACGCAACGCCGAACGCCGCATCTTGCGCGAATACAGCGAGCGGAAGGTGAAGGCAAAATTGCACGGCAAGGGGCCGTTCGACGTGGTCTACGAGACGTCGAGTGGTACGCTCGGCACCTATGCCGCCACGGTGGGCCTCCCGGGCAAGGAGGCGCATCATCTCGTGCCACAGAGTCTGTTCTGGCACGGGCCGGTGGACACTGCCGCCCTCGCCGATTACGTCCCCTGCTACCCACTGGACAAAGCGGTACATACCGGGGCGCGGACTACCATGAAGTACAAAGGGAGAGAGATTGATGCGGGCTCGCTCCACACCTTCCTGAACGAGGAACTTCGGAGCGCCGGGCTCTTCGGCAAGAAGAACTACACGCGCGCCGAACTGGCCCACGCGATTGATATCAGCGAGAATTACTACAAGGAAACGGGTTTGCCATTTATGGCGGAAGCGGTCGCGCAGTTCAGGGCGGACGTGTTCAATAAAGTGAAGTGACCCGCACGCCGCGCATACCCCATCGGTTGCCGGCGCGAGCGGCCGTGCTACAATACATGGGGTATGTACGTACACCGTCGGAGGTAGCGCATGGATACGTTCGATATCGCGCTAATTGTCGCGGCGCTCGGTGTGGCGGCGCTGACCTTTACGCAGCCGCCGATCGCGGTGATCGCGGACATTGCCGCGGTCTATGCGGCGTCCGTGCTGGCTGGTATCCTGTATCGTCCGGCATCGCAATTCGCCATGCTGCGCTTCCTGCCGGACAGCGGCATGCGGACGGTGCGTATCGTCGTTTTCGTGGCGTTGTTGATCGGCGGAGCGCTCCTTTTACGCGGATTGCTCCGACGCGTTGCCGGGCTGATGGCGGTGTCGCGATTGGCGGCAGGGCCACTGCTCGGCAATCTACTGTCGGCGGGGTTGGCGGTCGTGCTCGCGCTCGGCGTCGTGTTATTGGCGGTCGTCGCGGTCGTCACGGTGGCGCAGATTCCGTCGTCGGTGGGCATCGTCGCCTTCGCGCGGGAGCAAACGGTGCATTCGACCCTCCTGCCGCGGCTTGCGGAACCGCTCACCATCTATCTCCGGCTCGTCGGTCTCTTTTTCCCGCACGGCCTGCCGGAGGTTTACAATACTATTGCGGGGTTGGCGATCCCCACTTGAGGGAAGTTGAAAGTAATAAGTAACAGGTAACAAGTAACGAGTTTTAAGCGACCACAGAGCCACTTTTGACTTGTTCCTTGTTCCTTTTGACTCATAAGGAACGTATCGGTGGCAATTGCGGCTGGCATTCTCGACACACTCGAATATCCGAAAGTCCTCGCCCGCCTCGCGCGGGTCTGCGATTATTCGCTGGCGCGCGAGCGGGCGAAAGGATTGCTACCCGATACCACCGTGCCCGCCGTCCGCCGGATGCTGACGGAGACGACGGAGGCACGGACGCTGCTCGCCTCGATCCCCGAGATCGGGGTCGGCGGCGCGCGGGACGTGCGCGAGCCGGTGAGACTGTCCACACTCGGTGTGACGCTCAATCCCGCGCAACTGCTGGATATCCGGGATACCGCCGCCGCTTCGCGCACGCTCCGCCGGACGATCACGCGCCTCCCCGAAGCGTCCGAGCGGTTTCCGGTCATCCTCGATCACGCGGCGGCCCTCAGTGACTTCACGAACCTCGATGCGACGATCACCGCCGCGATCTCGCCGCGCGGCGATGTCCTCGATAGCGCGTCGGACGAATTGCGGCGCATCCGCATCGGTGTGCGGACGGCGCAGGGCCGCCTGATGGAGTACATGAACGGTTTCACACGCGGCGCGCGGGCGGCGGCCTTGCAGGAGCCGATCGTCACCGAGCGCGCTGGGCGATACGTCGTGCCGGTGCGGGCCGAGCAGCGCGCGCAGGTGCCCGGCATCGTCCACGATACCTCCGCCAGTGGCCAGACGCTCTTCGTCGAGCCGATGGAAGCGGTCGAGTTGAATAACCGCTGGCGGACGCTGCAACTGGAGGAGGAACGAGAGATCGAGCGCATTTTGCAGGCGCTCACCGCGTACGTCGCGAACGAAGCGGACGCGCTCGAACGGGCGATGGGCGGCATTGCGGCGATTGACTTCGCCCTCGCCAAAGCGCGCCTTGCGGCGGAGATGCGCGCCAATGCGCCGCGCCTCTGGACGGCGGACGACGCGCCGAGGCAGTCGCCGGAGGGCGCGCACCCAACGCTCCGGCTCGATCTGATCGCGGCGCGGCATCCACTCCTCACCGGCACCGTCGTGCCGACGGATATTGCCCTCGGCGACCGCTTTCGCATCCTCGTCATCACCGGGCCGAATACGGGCGGCAAGACCGTCGCCTTGAAGACCGTCGCGCTACTCGCCTTGATGGCACAATCCGGGCTGCACATCCCCGCCGAGGAGCGGAGCGTGATGCCCGTCTTCGAGAGCATCTTCGCGGACATCGGCGACGAGCAGAGCATCGAGCAGTCGCTCTCCACCTTTTCGAGCCACATGACGCGCGTGATCGCTACGCTGCGGGACGTGACGCCCGACTCGCTCGTTCTGCTCGATGAACTCGGCGCGGGAACAGACCCGGAGGAAGGTTCCGCGCTCGCGCGCGCGCTGATCGCGACACTGCTCGAACGCGGGCCGCTGGTGATCGCGACGACGCACTACAGCGAGCTGAAATCGTACGCGTATGCGACGCCGGGCGTCGAGAATGGCAGCGTTGAGTTCGACGTTGAGACGCTTTCGCCGACCTATCATCTGACGGTCGGTGTGCCGGGGCGGTCGAACGCGCTCGCCATCGCGCAGCGTCTCGGCCTCGATCCCGCCGTCGTGGAGCGGGCGCGGCAGTACGTCGCGCCGGAAGTCGTGCAGGTGGATACACTGCTCGAAGGGATCAAGGGCGAGCGTGAGGCGGCGGAACGCGCCCGCTCGCGCGCCAGCCGTGATCGCGCCCAGGCCGAGCAGATGAAGCGCGATGCCGCGAAGGCGCTCTTCGAGGCCGAGAAGGCGAAGCGGGACGCGCGAGCGGAAGGGCTGGCAGCGATTGATCGGGAACTGGCCGATTTGCGCGCCGATCTGCGCCGCCTCAGCCGTGAGCGAGACACGGTCAGCGTGACGCGCGACTGGATCAAACAGGCGGATCAGCGGGCGCTCGAAACGCAGCAGCAATTGAAGGAGACGACCGCGCGCGAGGCCGCCACGCCGAAGCCGGTGCCACCTGCGATCATCAATCTCCCCCCAGAAGGCCCGGATCGCCCGCTCCAGGCCGGGGATCGCGTGCTCGTCTCCGCCTTCGGTGATTCGGAAGGTCTCATCACCGTCCTCTATCCCGGCAACAATGAGGCGGACGTGCAGGTCGGCTCGTTCACGATGCGGCAGCCGCTATCCGGCTTGGCCCGACTCTCCAATCGCGAGGCGGCCCGCCGCGCCACGGTGCGCGGCGAGCGCCCCCGCCAAACGCGGACCGCGCCGATCACCGTGCCTGCCGCACCGCCGAATGCCTCCCTCGAAGTGGATTTGCGCGGCATGCGCGCCGTGGAAGTCGGCGATGTGCTCGACCGCGCGCTGAACGATTCCGTGCTGGCGGGGATGCCATATCTGCGCATCATCCACGGCAAAGGGACGGGCGCGCTCCGCCAGGTCGTGCGTGACTATCTGCGCGCCAGCCCGCTCGTCGCGGGGGCAGAATCCGCGCCCGATCAGCAGGGCGGCGATGGCGTCACCATCGCACGACTGACCGAGGGGTAAGCCATGCCGTTCCGCAGCAGAAAACCGACCGGTGACCGGCACCCCGAGGGGAAGATCGTCCCGGTCGCCACCGTGGATAATCAGATGGTCGCCGACATGGCGCTCGGTATTCTGAAGCTGCACCACATCCCCTGCATGGCCCGCGCCGGGGGGATGGGCATGGCCTGGCTCGGCCCCGCGCTGCAACCGCACGACATCCTCATCCTTGAGGGGGACAAAGAGCGCGCCGAAGAAGTACTCAAAGCGTTTTCCGACGATGAGGACGTGAAACTGCTCTGGCGCTGACGCCTGCTCCACAATCTGTAGAACAAAATCGCGAAAAAACCGAACAGTCCAATTTCGACAGCCAATTTGGGGCATTCCAATGCGGTGAATTTGTGGGCCGAAGTTGACGAACATTTGTTCGTATGGGACAATAGCGGTACGCCGGAAAGGGGTTGAGGCCGCACCCACCGGAGAGGAAAAACGGAAACGTAATCGGAATGGACGACGAAGCGGCTGGAGGACTAGACATGGCACGAGGATTGAATCGCGTCACCCTCATTGGCAACCTCGGCAATGACCCCGAACTGCGCTACACAGCGGATGGTATCGCGATGGCGACCGCATCGCTCGCGGTCAATGGCTATCGCCGCTCCCCGGATGGCGAGCGGGCGGAGTCGGTCGAATGGTTCCGGCTCGTCTTCTTCGACCGGCAGGCGGAAACGATGAGCACGTACGGTGCGAAGGGCAAACCGGTCTTCGTTGAGGGCCGCTTGCAGACGCGCCCGTACGCCGACCGCAACGGCGTGATCCGCACGGCAATCGAAGTCGTCGTCGCGCAGTTCCTTCTGCTCGGTACGGCGAATGCGCACGAGGAAGACGAGGTCGCGGCAGTGAAGGCAGAGCCAGCCGAGACCGGCGCCGCGATCGCCGCCCGATAACCTGCCCCCAACCCCCTTCCCGATACGGGAAGGGGGAGTTAAGGAGAATCATTCATGGCACGCAGCAATGCAGCAACGATTGACGAGCAGCCGCAGGGGCGCACCTTTGACGCCCCCGCGCACATGCGGAAGATTCGTACCCGGCAAGGCATGCAGGATTACCTCGATGTGAAGTGGCGCGTTGCCTGGCTTCGGGCAGAGTTCCCGACCGCGCAGATCGTCACCGAGCAGATCGAGGGCGATAGCGAGCATGCCCGCTTCAAGTGCACGATCACGCTGCCGAACGGCGCGGTTTCCAGCGGCCACGGCAGCGAGACCGCATCGGATTTCCCGGATTTCTACGAGAAAGCGGAGACGAAGGCGATTGGCCGCGCCTGCGCCGTCCTCGGCTACGGCACGGATGCCGCGAGCGACTTCGATGACGGCGAGCCGATGGATGGCCGGGCCGCCGCGAAGGATGAGCGCGCCACGCGCCGCGCCGATGGCCCGGACGGTACCGACAATGTGACGCCGATTGGCGCGGCTGGCCGGAGCCGACCGGAAGCCGCTACGCAATCAACCGCCTCCGCGTCGGCACCGAGTCGGCTCCCGGCAACCCGCCGCGCTCCATCAACTGGCGCTAGCCAGCCGGAAGCAAATGGCGCGAGCGCCGCCGTTGCCACACCGGCTGCGGATGACCGCTCGAATGTCCATCAGCACGCGCAACTCAACGCGCTCGTCGAGCATGGCTTCGATCTTGCGTCGCGCATGAAGTCGCTCAAGGTCGGTGGCATCGAGGAACTGACCCGCGAGCAGGCGAAAGAGCTCATCATCGAGGGCCGCGCGTCGGTTCGCGGTGGCCACTCACTCAACTAGCACATTCCTTCCCCCTCCCCACCCCCGTCCGGCTCCCCAGCCGGCGGGGGCTTTTCTTTGCCCATCGGGGGCAGATGTCATGTGATACTTCCGGTGGTGCATGCCTGCTCCTACCGTTCGATAGAGCGGGGAAAGGTAAACCGCGTCGCAACATAGAACACATGCCAGTCATAGACTTGACGCTTCTATGATCGACACAGCGCGTGCGATTGACATGCCATCGCGATACTGCTAGCATCGCGTATGCGATCATAACAATCTTGGAGGTGCCGCAGATGCAGACGCTCTCCGCTCCCCTCGCTGTGATCGGGCGCATGCGCGATGCGATCAACGCGCACGACCTCGACTCCCTCGCCGCCTGCTTCGCGCCCGACTACGCTAGCGCGTTCCCGGCCCACCCGGATCGCGCCTTCCGCGGCACCGAAGCGATGCGCCGGAACTGGACTCAGATCTTCGCCGGCGCTCCCGACATCGCGGCCACCCTGCTGCGCTGCACCGCAGACGGCGAGACGGTCTGGGCGGAGTGGGAGTGGCGCGGCACGCGCGCCGACGGCGCACCTTTCGCCATGGCCGGTGTGACGATCCAAGGCATTCACGACGACCGGATCGTCTGGGCACGGCTCTACATGGAGCCGGTGCAGGAGGGCGGCACCGGGAACGCAGCCGCCATCCGTGCGGGCATCGTCGGGCGAGAGGCGATATGACCGTCCTGATCGCGGGCGGCAGTGGGATGCTCGGCACCCGGGTTGCGCGACTGCTTACGGCCCGGGGCTTTCCGGTACGCATCCTGACGCGCGATCCGGCGCGGGCCAAGCACTTGGCAGCGGAGCACGTGGAGATCGTGGCGGGCGACGTGCGCGACAGTGCCGCCGTGGGGCGGGCCGTAGCCGGGGCACAGACGGTCATCTCGGCAATCCATGGGTTCGCGGGGGCGGAGCGCGACAGCTTGCGGGCAGTGGACGAGGAGGGCAACGCCAACCTCATTCGGGCGACCGAGGCAAGCGGGGCAAGGCAGTTCGTCCTGCTGTCGGTGCAGGGTGCGGCACCCGACCACCCGATGGCGCTCCTCCGCAGCAAGTACGCGGCGGAGCAGGCGCTGCGGGCGAGTACGCTGGCGTGGACGATCATCCGGCCCACGGCGTACATGGAGACGTGGGCGAAGATCGTCGGTGAGCCGCTGGTGAGGACCGGCAAGACGACGATCTTCGGGCGGGGCGAGAATCCGATCAACTTCGTCTCGGTAGGCGATGTCGCCCGATTCGTGGAACTGGCGGGGCTCTCCCTACGGTTTGGTGAAACCGATGTCATGCGGCGAGAGCGCGTTGCCGCAGTAGGTCGAACTTCGCCCGTCCATACATTTGTCGTTTCAAGAGCTTCAGCCGAGTCACCTGCCCTTCCGTCTGTCCGTTCGACCAACTCAGCGTGCACCCGGCATGCACGGCCGCCTCGTCTTTGCGCACCTTACTTGCGAACTGCCCGATCTCCCGAATCCCGCTCGCCTGTGCATCGGCGAGCCATTGCGCCAACGCGTCACCGTGCCGCTCGCGCACCATCGTCGTGAATCGTTCGGTGAACGCCATCGTCGTCGCGATGTCAGGATGGCATGCGCGCAACTGCGTGATCGCCGCCTGCTCCGCGTCACTGCAACGCTCCGGTCGCCGGAGAAGAAGCATCGCCGCCGTGTGAGGCGTCAGGGGATCGCCCGCGATCCGGAGCGGTGCGGTCAGCATCCCCGCACGTTCCGCACGACGCAACTGCGCGACGAAGGTCGCGACCACCGTGCAGGTGCCGCGAAAGCCATGGGCGACAATCTCGCGATGGAGTTGCTGACCATTGCGGCACCCTTCCGCCCAGCGGGCAAGCAGATAGGGCTCGTAGGGTGTCAGCAATCGTTGACGGGGCGGGTACGCCTTGGTCATCGGGCACTCGTCCGCCAAGGCGTACTTGCGCGCTGTCTTGTAGTTGATCTTCAGGTCGCGCGCGATCGTCGTTAGGTATTCCCCCTTCGCGTGTCGCTCGCGAATCAGCGTGTAGAGCGCCAACCGCGCAGTCTGCACGCGAGCGCGCTGCTCCTCGGCGTATTTGCGCCGTCGGTTCACGCTCTTCGGTGGGAGCACCTTGACCGCCGGTTGCTTCACCCTGAGGAGTTTCGCGACGGTCACGTGTTTGATGAGACTGCGGTAGCGATTGAAGACGCGCTCGATCGCTTCATGCCAGTTGGACAGCAGATGCCAACGATCTGCGACTTGGATAGCATCTGGCGCACCCTGCCGCGCGCCCGTCGCGTACGCTTCCCGGCGATCCCGGGCGATGATCGCGATCCCGTCGTGCGGTGCGAGCCACTGCGCCAGCGTCTCCGCCGTGCGATCCGGCAGGAGGTCAATGAGGCGATGGCGCTCCAAGTCGACGAGTGCGGTGCCATAGCGGATGCCTTTGCGCTGCGCCCAGTCGTCAACGCCGACGACCTGGGGCGAGGCGTGAGCCGGGAGTGGCGCACGTCGAATCAGGTTGATGAGGGTGGCGGGACTGATAGATACGCCGACCTGCCGTGCGAGGCGCGCACCGGCCTCGCCGCCGAGGGCAAAGGCGATGGCGTGCAGCAGCGCGGTGAGGCGGGATGTGGTGCGCGCCGAGGAAGCAATGACACCGGGCAGACGCTCGGTGAAGATCTGGCGAGGACAGGCAGGAGTGGCGCAGAAGAACTTGCGGACGCGCAGGCGCAAGCGGAGCGGGGTGCCGCCCCACGGGAGATCGGACGGCGTGCGCTCGTACTGACTATGAATGCGCGCCGACGGTTGTTGGCAGACGGGACAGAGCGCGGTTGGCGTGGTGGAGCGCAAGACGACGATGAGGGTCTGATCCAGATGGAGGACGTCTTCGAGGCGCAAACCGGCAGCGTGCGGGAGCAAATCGGTAGGGAAAGGGATCGGATTGTTCATAGCGTAATGATACCGCCGTTGGATTGCTCCGACCGGGCTTCACCAAACCGTAGGGAGAGCC